>JAFXLG010000027.1 GCA_017531305.1 Alistipes sp. | reverse complement strand
GCTCTAAGGTCTCTACCAAGATCACTATCATCGAGAAGTTGATGGAGAAGTGCGACAAGATCATCATCGGTGGTGGTATGACTTATACTTTCGCTGCAGCTCAGGGCGGTAAGGTAGGTAACTCTATCTGTGAGCCAGATATGTTCCCAGTAGCCTTGGAGATCTTGAAGAAGGCTGAGGAGAAGGGTATCAAGATCGTTACTTCACCAGACGCTTTGATCGCCGATGCATTCTCTCAGGATGCTAACACCGAGGAGTGCGATGCTTCGAACATTCCAGACGCATGGGAGGGTGTTGATATCGCATCTAAGGGTAAGGAGCTCTTCCGCAAGGAGATCCTCGAGTGCAAGACTATCCTTTGGAATGGTCCTGTAGGCGTATTCGAGATCGACAAGTTTGCTACAGGTTCTAAGGCTGTTGCTGAGGCTATCGCTGAGGCTACCGAGCAGGGTGCATTCTCACTCATCGGTGGTGGTGACTCTGTAGCTTGTATCAACAAGTTCGGCTTGGCACAGAAGGTATCTTACGTTTCAACAGGCGGTGGTGCACTGCTTGAGTACATGGAGGGTAAGGAGTTGCCAGGTGTAGCTGCTATCCGTAAGTAAAAGTATTTAATTTGGCTATTTCGGCATCTGGCTCGATTTCGGGTTGCTCACATACGTTTAGTATGCTCCGCACCCTCAATTTTCGACCAGCTTCAAAATAGCTCAAATTACTCTACTTTTAAATTTATTCGTGTGGAGGAAAATTTTTGAATTATAGATAAGGGTCGAGTCCGCTCGACCCTTGTTTGATTAGGAAGAAGGATTAACAATGAGAAAGTTTTTATTTACAATCGCAACCGTTGCACTTATGGCAAGTTGTAATCAGGAGGCGGCAAAGCCCGCCATCGACCGCGCCAATTTCGATGAGAGCGTGGCACTAAACGAAGATTTCTATCAGTATGCTACAGGTGGTTGGCAGAAGGCAAACCCCATGAAGCCTGAGTTTTCACGCTATGGCGTGTTCGACATCATGCGCGAGAACAACGAGGTACGTCTCAACGACCTCTTCTCGGCTATGACCAAATCTAAGGCAGAGAAGGGCTCCGTAGAGCAGAAGATCTCGGATCTCTATACCATGGGTTTGGACTCTGTGCGCCTGAATAACGAGGGCGTAGCTCCTCTGAAGGCAGATCTCGATCAGCTCATGCAGATCAGCGAGTTGGAGCATGTCTCTTATGCTGCGGCTCTGATCCACATGTCGGCTGGCAGCCCACTCTTCAGCATGGGCGTGGGTGCCGACCTTTTGGACAGTAACGTCAATACCCTCTATGCTGGTCAGTCGGGTTTGGGTATGGGCAACCGCGACTACTACCTCGATGAGGAGAATGCCGCTAAGCGTCAGGGCTATGTTGAGTGGCTCACCAAGGCGTTCACCCTCTGCCAGATAGACGATGCTGCGGCTTCGGCTCAGAAGGTGCTGGAGTTTGAGACCAAGATGGCTAAGGCGTTCCGCACCAATGTCCAGTTGCGCGATGTTGAGGCTGGTTATAACCCAATGTCGAAGGCAGACTTCGTGAAGCGTTACGATGCCATCAATTGGGATGTTTACTTCAAGGAGATGGGTGTCGGCAATTTCGAGCAGCTAATCGTGGGCGAGCCAGAGGTTTTGGACGTGGTGAACTCATTGCTCAAGAGCGAGCCATTGCACACCGTTAAGCTCTACCTTGCTGCCAACGTCATTGCAAGTGCCGCAGACTTCTTGAGCGATGATATCTCGGCAGCTAAGTTCGATTTCTTCGGTCGTCAGATGTCGGGTCAGCAGCAGCAGCGTCCACGCTGGAAGCGTGCCATGGCTGTGCCAAACAGCGTTTTGGGCGAGGCTGTGGGCGAGATGTACGTCAAGAAGTATTTCCCTGAGAGCGACAAGCTCCGCATGATCGATATCGTCAAGAACTTGCAGGTAGCTTTGGGTGAGCATATCGACAATCTGGAGTGGATGTCTAAAGAGACTAAGGCTAAGGCTCATGAGAAGTTGGCAACCTTTACCGTGAAGATCGGTTATCCCGACAAGTGGAAGGATTACTCATCGCTGGAGATCAACCCTGCGGCTTCTTATTGGGCAAACATCAAGCGTGCAAATGCTTGGTACACAGCCGACAATATCTCACGCTTGGGCAAGCCTGTGGATCGCGATGAGTGGCACATGACTCCACAGTATGTCAACGCCTACTACAATCCTACCACCAACGAGATCTGCTTCCCTGCTGCAATCCTCCAGCCTCCGTTCTTCAACTCGGCTGCTGACGATGCCGTAAACTATGGTGCTATCGGCGTGGTTATCGGTCACGAGATGACTCATGGCTTCGATGATCAGGGACGTCAGTTCGACAAGGATGGTAATATGAAGAATTGGTGGACCGAGGCAGATGCCGAGGCGTTCAAGTCTAAGACCGACATCTTGGTTGAGCAGTTCAACAAGGTTGAGGTTTTGCCAGCTAAGGGCGACCAGCCTGCAATCATGGCAGATGGTAAGCTCTCACTCGGCGAGAACATTGCCGATCAGGGCGGTCTGCGTGTTGCCTACACCGCTATGCGCAATTCGTTCAAGTCTTCGGGCGAGCCTGCACCTATTGATGGCTTCACTGCCGATCAGCGTTTCTACCTCTCTTACGCTACTATCTGGGCTCAGAACGTGCGTGATGAGGAGGTTGCACGCCTCACCAAGACCGATGTTCACTCTTTGGGTTGCAACCGCGTGAATATCACTTTGCGTAATATCGACACCTTCCACAAGGCATTCGGCATCACCGATGGTGCTATGTTCCTGCCTGAGAAGGATCGCGTGATTATCTGGTAAGAGATTTTTCTTATAGGCTACGGGGCTGTTCAACTTTCTTGTTGGGCAGCCCTTTTTTTAATTTTGAATTTTGAATTCTCAAAACGCCGCTTGCCACTCCATAAATTATATATATCGCCCAGCAACTCCACAAGCCGATCTCTATCTCATAGGCTATCACACCCGTCTGACTGCACCACTCGGCGAGTGAGTTCATCCATCCTCCAACTGTCTCCAAACACCAACCCATTGCACCTTGCAACGGAGACGCGGGCATGAGTATATAAATCATCGCCAATGCCACAACCACACCGCCCAGAGGTATCATTACGGGTGCTGTAACAACGCTCCAGAGCGAGATCTGCCCAAAAAGATAGGACGATAGTGGCATGGTAATCAGCGTTGCTGCCAATGAGATTATCAGCGAGCTGAGCAACCAACGCTCTAAGCCGATAAGCGTGCTTCGCACCACCCAGCGCACCCTCTGCGAGCGTAGCTGAAGCCTCTGCTCGAGTGTGAGCGCGTGCCAACGCCCAATGTGGCGTATGGCGGGCATTGCCCACTCCACGATGGCAAATACCGCCAACATCGAGAGTAGAAATCCCGCATCGTGGATGTTGTTGCCCCGCCAGAGCAACATCACCATAGCCGTCAGGCAGAGCGCGTTGAGCGAGTTGTAACGAGAGGCTGTCATGAGCGAGAGTTGCAGCAGCGAGAACATCACCGCCGCCCTTGTGGTCGAAGGCGCAAGTCCCGTCATCGTGGCGTATGCCCATATCACCCCGATAGCTACCACAGACCTTATTACCTGACCGCGTCTGAGCAGAGCCACAGGCAGAAGCAGAAGGTTTATCAGCACGAAGATATATCCCACGTGCAAACCCGAAACCGCCAGCAGATGCGCCCCTCCGCTGCGGGTGTAGTGGCGGCGCAGCGAGGTCGAGATCTGACTCCTGTCGCCGATTGCCATAGCCAAGACCACCGCCTCGACACTCTCGGAGAGTCCCAACCGCTGAATCTTTTGGTGAGCCATCTGCTGCGCTCGCTGAGCCATGCCAATAGGTGACTCATGACGCTCGATGATCATCTCCTTGCGCAAAAAGATCTGCCCCTTGAAGCCTTGACGCACCATATATTGCTCGTATCTATTCTGCGCACCGTCCTGATTGGCAGAGCCGAACTCCCTGATCCGAGCCTTTACCACAATCTCCTCACCACGCCTTAGCTCCACGCCCTCGGCTGTATTAAGGCGCACCTTGAAGTCGCACTTTAGCCCATCTATACGCTTTACCTCGCCCTCGGCACGCTGGGTGGAGGGTGTGGGGTTGCTGACCGAGCCTATCTTTAGGTGGATTGTTCTTGACTCACTGTCAAGCCGCAGGCGATCTTGCCTTAGGCACATCGACATCCCGCCCGCAAAAGCCAATGCCAGAAAGAGATATAACTTGCCGTAAGAGTTGCCGTAACGCACAATCGCCATACCCACACATACAACAAAGCCGAGAACCACGCTCCATAACGGAGGAGCGAAGTGCTCGGCAAAGAGTACACCCAACACAGTAGCCGCCAAAGCCACTATCATCGGCGATAGACCTACGCGCTCAAGGAGAGTGGAAGGGAGGTTTTTCATTTGTTGCATGGTTAGGTTTCGATCCCTAAATTAGCTAAAATTTATTGTATAGCAAAGAAAACAATGTAATTTTGAATTAGGCTAACGTGTAACAGATAACTTTCATTAGTGAGAAAATTTTCTAAAACACCTCTTAGAGGTGTCATGCCACAGAGGATGATTTATCATCCGATGAGAAAGCATCTCTACATTAATAATATCGCCACTAAAACTTTTTCGTTAGAGACTCCAATCCTCGCTTACGCTCGGTGGAGTGACGTGAGAAGCGACCAAACTATCAACAACACTCTTCAGCAAAAATAGCTGCCCACTAACAAAACACCCGTTACGGGTGTGAATTCTGAAATCCCTCTACCCTTGTCTTGCAGGGCAGAACCCTGTCAAATCGAAGCCTGCGTTTACCTCGCTCCATGAGGCATTTACTCCATTCTCCACTTTCGAGATGGCGGCTACGAGTGGCACCATCACCTTGCGTGAGCGTGTGTCGAGTGGCTCATCAGCCCCTATGCCTGTCATGTCGCACAACGCCTCGATGTAGAGTGCCGTATGGTTCTCCTCGGGTGGGGCGTAGCGCGAGATCATGCCTCGTATGGTCTCCAGACCGTAACGCTGACGATAGGTGTCCAGCAAAATGAAGATGGCTCTGTAGCCCCACGCCATCGACTCAAACTGCTTGAAGGCGGGGTCTAAAGAGGGGTGCAGCTCACCCTTGTAGCGTACCCGACTGCGGCGTATGTTGCCGGGGTTGCAGTTTCTCGTTCCGCGACTCATCTCTGCACCTCCTCTCCCACCTTGCGGCGCACATAGCGTTTTAAGTATCTGAGCAGGGGCGCATCGCTCACCCTGCATGCATTCTCCAAGAAGGACCACATCTCCACTCCGCAGACAAACCCCGCAAAGAGTTTTGTCAGGTGCAACGACAGAAAATCGAGCATAAACTCGTCTATGCAGAACGCCATACACAAAGCAATTATCGTGAAACCCAACTTCTGGGCGGTGCGCCATGCCAAGTGGCTCTCGAAATACCACTCTTTGCCCTGTTCACGCGACTCGGTGCGCGATGCCACCACTCCCGTTATAAAGTCGAAACCGATAAACCCCACCACGCACCATATTAATGGCACTATCGGGGCGAAGAGTGCTGCCAACGATAGCAGCACTCCACTAATATACTTGCACAAAGCCTCCATCACAGCAACAACGGTTTAGGATGTTCTCTTTCGGGTTGTACTCCTTAAATGCCTCTGCCTTGAGATTCAGCTCCTCGGAGAGTGCTTTCAGCAGTGCGCGAGCCTTGCTCCTTAGGGCGTCATGATGCTCCTTGCGCAGCGACTCATCAGCCGCCTTGCGCGCCGAGCCTCCGCCCGTAGTTAAGCCTCCCACGCCACTCATGGCATTCAGGCGAGGCTGCACCAGCAGGCGCGTGTAGAGTGCTATCGCGGGAGCAACATACTCTTGGCGTAGTTCGGGATATTTACCCTCTGCGATAGCCTCCATCAATTTTCTGCCCGTGACGGGTATTACCCATCGCTCCGCAGCCGCCTTGATGTCCGAATCTGCGATCACATCCTGAGGGATGTAACCCCCATCGCTGAAGGCTATGGCGAGTAACTCTGATATCGAAATAATGTTTTTCATAGTGTATAGGTTTTTTTGTTAATTCAAGATTCCCCTAAGGGCGATCCTGAATCCTAAAAAGATTTAAAAGGCTGCGAAAAGTCCCTTTTAATTTATCTTCGTTACGTTATATTTGGTGATCTGCGAGAGATATTGCTGCTGCTCGGGATCGCTCTCATCGTACTCCAGACCATCTGCCTTGCGTGCCTCCCACACCTTCATATATATAGGCTTCGAACGTGTCGGTGGGCGGTTTACGATCTCGAGCGAGGAGGCATCCTCTCCCGTCAGCTGCTGGATTATTCGCTTTACGGGGGCGAGCAATTCCGCCTGCTCTGCCAAAATCACCGTGTTGAGTGCCACCTCATACTCGTGCAGGATGCGCTCTGCGCTGAAGCCCGCGGCATAGTCCAATCCGCTGAGCGAACGGAACCACGAATGTGCGATTACGATGTCGCTGGTTGCCTGATCGTGCAACTGACTCCAGTCGCCCTCGTTGCTCGATTCCACAGGTATGAAGCGCGAGTTGTCGTTCTCTGCACCCTCGCGTATTACGAACATCACCTGCCCAGGGTTGCCCGCAAACTTCTGCTCCGCCATGCGTACTATGCGCTCTGCCTCGGCATCACTCTGAGCTGTGGCATCGAGCATCATCACGCCAGAGAGCTGGAACGAGTTGTCCAGACGCGAAATGTTCCAGCAGTCGGTCTTGTAGGCGATAGCCGATACACCCATTCCAGCGATATATTTTGGCACGCCGTAGTGGCTATACATCGGCTCGTACTCCTTGTAGTGGATTATCGAACGCAGGGTGCCGTCACTCTGCTTCTCGAAGGCGGGATAAAGTGGTAGCTTCTGCGCCTCGTCAGCTCGGTATTGGCTCCAGTCGTGGTGCAACAAGACGTGTTGCGAATCTCTCGCCAGACGACATCGCGAAGCATCCTGATGGTAGAGCGATAGGAAGGTGTGCTTCTCATCGGTCACCACCTCCAAAAAGGCGTTGCCCATCAATGCTTTGTCGAATGCCAGACGACTGAATATCTCGCGCAAGGACTCTCCGCTGCCGTTGGCACAAGAGACCAGATGCTCCAACAGTGGCTTCGACTCATCGTAAGAGAAACCCTTGCCAGCGATGTAGTCTGCCTTGTCGTTTATTATGCGGCGGTGGGTTGTCGAGCGGCGTGACATGAGCGAGAGTGCTGCGGGCATCATGTTGTCATCGCCCCATCGCCAGAACTTTTCGCTCTGCACCTTACGCGAGGAGAGCGAAAAGAGTGGCTCCGAGGTGGAGTTTCCCACCGCCACAAGGGTTTTTGTTTTAGTGTTAGTCATTCTTTAGTTTTTAAGTTTTAGAATAGGTCATTCCGCAGAAGCCGTAAGGCAGTGATCGCAAACTATAATAGGATAGCGATTACAATCATATGTCCTAAAGAGACTCTGTGGCATGACGTTGAATAAGAAGGAAAATTTGAATTATGAATTCACTCTGCTGTTCCCCGAATTTTCTAATTGCCGTTGCTTAATGCCGAGCATAGATCTCGGCTGTGGAGCTTAAGCTCTACGCATGGTGAAGAGCAGGGCTTCTCGCCCGAGGAGAAACTCAGGCTCTCCAGACGCAACGCCTGATTGAAGCCCATGCGTGGCGAGTATCCTATCGTGATCTGTTCGCCTGTCGCCATCTGGACACGCGCCACAGCTCCCTCCACTGCAAGAATCTGCATCAGCTCCACCGAGAACCACTCCTCGGCAAGCATCCTGTCGGAGCGAAGGGTGAGCGTGTGACTCACGCTCACCAATCCATTCTCCTGAATGAAATGCTCCTCATAGAGCGATCCGTCATCCACAAGCTCTACGGCAATGGGTTGCGCTGTTGCCAGATCCTCCATCGAACAGAGATCCCTTGTCAGAAACAGCTCCGCTGCGAGAATCCCGCCCACAGGCTTGTAAAACTCATTTGCGCTCATGGCTCAGACTCTTTTTTGAGTGGGTTTACGCCTGATTGATTACTGCGCTCACCAACTCATCGTCCAAGATCTCGCAACCGATAGCAAATACAGCTCTCTGGCGGTTCTCCATCTCGTCTGGGTTATACCACATACGCACCTCCGAAGCAGGATTGTCGGCAGTGTTGACCGCCATTACCAAGTTGCGGCGATCGGTGAAGATGATGAAGCTGCTCGAAAGCGATGATTCGCTGATTGCAGGCTCCAAGTTGATCTCGATGACAGGGAATCCGTGATACATCAAGTTCTTGCGACCATACTGGTTGTCGCTATATGCCGCTGCGCCGAAGGCTGTGTCGAGATAGTTCTCGTAGATCGAGTAGATGTTTGGCGATACGAAGAATGCGCACTGACCCTCAGGGAAGAGACCCTTGAGGCGTGGGTTTGACTCGGCGATGATCTGGCTGAATGCCTCGGTTACGTGATACTCCGAGAGGAAGTCATCCAAGTCGGTGCGGTTGTAGAAGAGCGAGTTGTTCTTTACGCGCTCGTTAACGATCTTCAACAAACCGTCAAAGCTGTTGTAGCCTGTGTTGAGCGTGCCACCCTTGTCACCTAACCAGAGGTTCATGCGGATGCTCTCGGCAATCGAACGGCGGAAAAGCTCAGTCTCGGCAACCTCCAAGTCGGTGCCTGTCAGATCCTCCATGTTGATGTCGGGACGGTTGGTGATCATCTCAAATACGGTAGAGAAGTAGTCGCTTGCCGAAAAGGCATTCTCAGCCTTAACGCGAGCCATAGGGATTGTCTTCTGGTAGTGTGTGGTCTTTACGCCGCCACTCCATGATGAAGACTCATCGTATGGCGTGAGTACATTGCCCTTGCGATCCCACACCTGCACCACAGTCGGCATAGGCATGTTGTAGAGGATGCGGATTCCGAGCGACTCGGCAGAAGGACCTGTGAGCAATGGACGGAAGAAGATGGTTTCAAGTTCGTGACCTGTATAGTTCTTTGGATTTACGATAATGTTAGACATAATAGTGTTTGTTTAAGTGTTTAAAAATGTGTTTTTCTACCCGTTACGGGCGCACACCTAAGGTGTGTTTTATTAGTGTGAAGCTAATCCTGCAAAAAGATGTTTAGCAAGATGATTTAATAATATAGCTCTTAGAGTTGTCATGCCACAGAGGGCTGAAAGCCCAATGATTGGCACTCTTTAGGCTCTCTTTCCCTATCGGGAAAAGAGTTTGGCGTCTTCGTCATAAGCCTTCTCGTTGGAGAGCGAATGGTAACGCACCATCGAAGGATCCTCGACCTCCTTGGTCATCGTTGGCTTTATGCCAAGCTGACCTTCGCGTAGCTGCAACGCAGAGCGATCGAAAGCTCCTCTGTCCTGAGGCAGCTGCGAAGGCTGACTACCTGCCGACTCCGATGCGGGACTCTCCTTCGTAGGACTCTCTGTGGCTGGATCGCTGTGCTTCTGCGCCTCGCGCTCCGCAGCGCGCTCCTTGAGCTTCTCCTCGCGTTGCTTCTCGATCTTATCCATCCACTCATCCCAGCGATATGCCACACGCCCCAAAAGGTAACGTATCACAGCATGTGCCACACGCCCTATGGTGCTGCGCATCTGCTTCTTGGAGTTTGCACCGCCCTTTTGACGGCGATTCTCTACCGCCACCTCGGCTGCCGCCGTTACCGCCGAACCCTGCTCAGCGGTTGTGTCGCTATCCTCGCTCTGGGCGGGTGCATCAGGGTCGGGGATCTCCACTCCGACCATCAGGTTGTCGATGATCTTATCTGCCAAACCTGCCTCCACAGCCTCTTGGGCAGTCAGCCAGCGACCCTCGCCATTGTTCTCGCCCATCAGCAGAGCGTAGTTCTCGGCAGAGTCACCACCATGCAGGGCGTAGAGGTGTGCCAGACGCTCATCGGTCTTGCGCAGTAGCTCGGCACGACTCTCCAACGACTCTGCATTGCCATCAATGGCGCATGTCGATTTGTGAATCAGATACATGGCGTTGCTTGAGATCTCGCGACAACCCTTGTTTGCCGCCTGTGCAATGATTGTGGCTGCCGAAGCGGTGTATCCGTAGCAACGTGTTGTGATGCGGGCGTCTAATGCTTGCAGAGCCTCGTAGATGAGCAATGCATCGTTTACATCGCCACCCGTAGAGCGAATGTTCACGACCACCGATGTGGCAGCTACCTCGGCTATGCGTGCCACCTCTCGGCGAAATGCCTCGAATGTAGCTACGCTCGATGAGGAGCCGCCCCTCTGATTCTCCTCGCTGATGCCGATTGTACCCTCGATATCGATGTAGCAGGTTTGGGCTTCGTTTCTAATAGTGATTTTGGTTTGCATAAGGTTTTTAAGGTTTTAAAATTTAATCTTTCAGTGTTCGGCGGAATCTGCATCTTGCCACTGCTCGCTCCTTGTCATAAGACTCTATCGCCTGCAGTCGATAGAGAGCCTCCTCGCCTGAGATATTCAGTAGATATAGCGAGCCGAGTGTCGTTATGGTCGATTCTGCGTCACACAAAAGTTCCAGTTCATAAGGTTGTAGCCTGATCGAAAGCTCCACCTCGGAGCATTGATCTTGCTCTTGCCACTCCTCATCGTAGTAGCGGTGGAGTCCCACCTGTCCGTCACGGTCCTCGAAGCAGAGCGTCAGCTCCTCCTTGTCGTGGAATGTGGCGTAGGGATACTCTTTGCCGTAGGATGGGAAGCCCCACGTCTCGGCTGTGGGCAAGGGCTTCATGCCTCGGTAACTTACGATTCTTGTGGTCAGACTCTGATCCTCGGCATCACGATCTCCCACCTGCATGATCATCGCCGAAGGGGTGTCGGCTTTGGTCTGAGCGGTGAGCGTGGGCGAGAATAGGGCGTTGCGAATCTCTTTGAGCGATGGCGTAGAGATGCGGTTTGTCATCCGATACTCCCACTCTCCGAGTTTTGTCTGCTCTGTGTCGTTGAATCTACCCACTGCGCCATCCACCTCTGCTCGATAACCCAAGAGTCGCTCTCGGCTTATCCCCTTTGCCGAGTCTTGCACCGTGATTTTGTCGGAGCATATCACCCTGTCGCGCCAGTCCTTCACATCGTTGCTCAGCAATTGAGTCAGCGGCTCGATATAGACCTTGTGTTCCGAGCCAGAGGTGATAAATCTGAGGTTAAACATCTGTCGGATGGAGTCTATAAACTCCAGCTGCGAAGCATCCTTTGGCGCGATGTCAGCCCAACGTAGGGTTGTACCTAAAGCTGGTGCTGGCGAGAATACCGCACGCAGACGTGTGCCTTGGAGCAGAGTAAGACGCTGGTCGGCTTGCGCTCCGTAGATGTATATGCCGTTGAATGATTTACCCGTGGCTGGAGTAATCTCCTCGGCAGGAGTGCGTAGCTTGACCGCCACCTCGATCTCGCCCTCCTCCTCGACATAACTCTCGTAGATTGCCCACTCTCCATCATAGGGGGTATATACTCCGTCTGCATCGGCAATCTGCAACTCGCATGAGCAATTTCCCATGGTGGTTGGGACTGTGAATATCGTCTTCTGTTCATAGACATTTGACAATAGCCTCTGCAACGTGCCCACCGTACCTATCAATCGCAGTCGCCTGTTATTCGTATCCGTAAATATTCGGCAGACATACTTCCCATCTGCTCGGAGCGAATCTCGGCAATCCTTGAACGGATTAGGCAACTCGAACTTAAAGTCGGCATTTTCACCTAAGTAGATCGAGTCGAAACCCGCGAGTCGGCTTGGCGAAACGATAGTGTAAGGGGTTTTGTAGCGAAACTCATACTCAAATCCCACTGTTTGGGTGGTCTTGGGGTGGTACCACATGCCTCGATCCTCGCTGATGGAGAATACGCCGTTGCTGTTGTAAAGCCCCTCGCCATCTGTGGTGTTGACGAAGTTTCCCGTTGAGTTGGTCAACGATGCAGGCGAGAGCCACACCATTCCGCGATTGGATGCTGTGGCTGAGACCTCCGCGCTGCGTCCAGCTTCGAAACCCGTGTAGGCAGCGAGTCGGCTCTGCGCGACCTCACTCACCGAGGCATACTTTCCGCTGATTAACAAGCTCTTAAACTCCTCGCTCTCCATAAACTGACTCTCCACTTGGTAGCCAGCTTGGGCAAAAATAGCCTTCGTGAGCTTCTCGACCGAGAGGAACGGATGGTAGTCATCCACAGTCATTATCCTGAGCAGCGGGTTTAGCGTAGCCTCCGCCTGCTCGGGAGTGTATGAGTCGTAGTGCAGCGGCAGAAAACGCACCGCCACATCATCCGTCCAGCTTGCCTCGATTGTCTCTGTGCTGAAGATCTTTTCGTACTCCAAATTGGTCTCCGAGAGCTTTTTGCGAGCCATCGTCTCCATCCAATCCTCACCACCCTGATATATGCGAAGATGGTAGGCTGAAGCTCCCTTCTTGTCGGCTACGGTCTGCACCAGATGCACCACTCCCTGCATCAAGGTCGCGCCGTCAACCTCGATCTGAGCTTCGTGGTGGCTTTGGTTGAAGTGCTGGGCAGCCTTTGCATCGGCAGGGTAGCACATGATTGAGTCGTTGTGCGGCGAGGAGGGAATCTCCACCTCTACGCTATGCCCTTGTCGCAGAGCATTCAGATCGCCCAAGCGTGCCATGTCGAGCATGACAATCTTTTCGGGCAGTTTGAAGTCGGCACCGAGGTGGCACTCCTGCCCATCAATTCTTAGCTTGATCATAGCTTCTCGCCCTCCTTGGCGGCACATACATCAACCTCGATTATACCCATCTCTCCGCATGGCATTGTGAGCGTGCGCTCGGCACGGAGTTCTACTCGCTGAGCCTTGCAACCCCTTATGAGCCAAACCTTTGGCGAAGATAATATTTCTCCCAATGCTTCGATCTGCTCTTCGGGCTCGTATGCCGAGAGTAGCTTTAGCTCGCCATGACTCTCCACCGCAGCAGCTTCCTTTCCCCATATTGTCTCCATGTGACGGCGTGTAGCCTCGATCAGTGCGCTTTTGCGCAGTGGGAAGGTGTAGATCTCGAGTGCAGAGTTATGGTTTAGCCATGCCAGACGGCGCGATCCTTTGAGGTTTTGTTTGATTTGATAGTGGTATATCGACTCGACCACTCCGTCAACCTCCACGCTCACCTTTAGCTCATCGGGCACCTCATCGAATGGTAGTGCGGTGATGGCTATGGTTCTCTGACCGCCTGAGTCGGGACGCACCCTGAGGTAGGAGTAGCTCTTGCCGTATGCCTCCACGAGTACCTCCACAACTATCTCAGGATAAGCAAAATACGAAATTGTGTCGAATTCATCGGCAGCCATTGTGCGATGCTCTATCTGCGTTGTCAAGGGCATGTAATCCTTTTCTAAATCAACTTTGGCAGCTATGTATCGGCGGCGTTCCGAGACCACGCCATCCGATTCGAGATAGACTCTTATTTGCGTGCCTGTGTCGATCTCGGTGCAGGATTTAACCTCTTGAGGAAGAGTTGGTTGTACGGCATTGCGCAGATAAGGTGCGATATCAATCTGACCGCTTGTGACACCTTTGAGCCGTTTGCGCCCAATGATTTTGTCGTCATCGGCTCGTTTGATAAGTATCTCTACATCTTTTGCAGTCGCCGATTCTGTATCGAAACTGCAAAGTAGTGGCTCCCGAAACGAGTTGTACGCCTCGGGCAATGAGGTAAATTTCATGTTTCTTGTGATTTTAAGGGTTTCTTTTTTGCCTTATTCAGCCTCGCTCGTGCGAGGTGAAATCGGGCTGTTGTTTTAGGTTATATCATCTTTGTCGGCGAGTTTTTATAGGAGCAAAAATGCAAGAAATGTTGCAAGATTCAGCCGTTTGCCGAGCCTAAAACATCGTTGTGATTTTGGCTGTTGCTGTGGCTGCCACCTCACAGTGAGGAGTCAGCTGAGCGTTGCTACAACTTATCTGGAGCGACTCTACGCAGATAATCAGCTTTTCCTTGGATAGTTGCATGAGGATCTCTATGAGGTCTGTTTCTAACCCTGCGTATGCAACATTTCTTGCATCAGCCGTTAGCTTCGCTCCCTCCTCCATTGCGTGCAGACGGATCGAGTAGCTTATCTTCCCATGTCGGCGACCCTCCATTTCGATGAATTTTGGTGGTTCGAGTACGATGGTCGGATAACCCTTGATTTGCTCGGCAAAGTGCTGGCTCTCCGAGTCGTGGAAGTTGTATCCTTTTGCCTCGGCGAGTGCTTTGATTGTGTTGTTTAGATAACTTCTGTTCATTGGTTTTGGTTTAAGGTTAAGGGTGTAATGGTGCTGGTCTTGCATCGTGCAGATGCAGACCAACTTTGATTGGTGGCTAAAATGTGTGTGAAAAGGGTTTTGGGGTGTTGATAATATGTCAGCAGAGTGTTAATTATGTGTAATAACTCGGCAGCAATGGTGCGTAACTATGAGATTTTCCGATGTTTCCATTTGTTACGCCCGATGTTGAAAACCCCGATTCGGCAATTGTCAATATGTTGAAAACTCACTACGCAAAGTTTTTCTGCGGTCAGTGCTATCAAGAATGTTATTTGCTGATTCTTCATAATCTAAGTTCATTTATTTAACCAATTGCTTTAGCTTGTTGCAAATCCATCGTCTAACCACTAAAATGCTTTTAGACGCTCGCTAACGCTTGTCTTTGGATCTGTTTGACAGTGCAAATATAATATCTCAATAAGCGTTTGTCAAGTATTTTAACTAAAAAATTCACAATAAAAATCAATTAATTTAACTTTGCATACGCAATCCTCTGTAAATCAGGCACGATGCGAAATCAACAAATTTATCTTTCCCCGATCTCCTTTGTTCAAAATTTAGGCGTGATAGCCGAGTTGGTGAAAAACAGACAAGCAGATATCTGGTCACGTTTGTGCAGAAAGGGGCTGAGAAGTAGCCAAATATTTTGTTTTGTCAAAACTCTTATATAACTTTGCGTTTTATTGTGCGCATTACGCGCGCGTGCAATATGTGCATTATGCGCCTGCGTATATGCGAGAGGGTGTTTCGCTCTGCATGCCGATGCAGACCATAGACGCCGATAATGCCCTGCAAAAGAGAGATTTATGCTTGAAAAATTAGCCAAACAGACAGCCATCTACGGCATCAGCACCATTGTGGTCAGGTTCCTGAGTTACCTGCTCACCCCGATCTACACGCGTATTTTCGGGCAGGAGGCGTATGGTATCGTTACCGATGTCTATGCTCTGATCCCCTTTGCGCTGGTGTTGCTCTCGATGGGTATGGAGTCGAGCTACTTCCGCTTTGCCGCCAAGGCTGAGGCTCAGGGGGGCGATAAGGCTCAGATCGAGGCTCGCAAACGTCATCTATTTGCCACAACGTGGGGTGCAAATCTGGTGGCGGCGGCACTCTTTTTTGTCATCGTTTGGCTCTTCCGCGAACCTATCACCCATCTGATGGGCGAGGCGTATGTCGGACATTCGGAGTATATCATGCTGGTGGCTCTGATCATCTTCTTCGATGTGGCTACCATGATCCCCTTCTCGCGCCTGAGGGAGCGTGGCGAGGCTCTGCGTTTTGTACTGCTCAAGGCTTGCAGCGTGGTTATCAATGTCTCGCTTGCCATCGGATTTGAGCTTGTCGGCTTGTTTGACTCGGAGTTTGGCGTGGGTTGGGTTTTTGTGACAAACCTTGTAGCCAGCGTGGTGACCTTCCTGCTGATTTTGCGTACGGTGGATCGCACCCTGCCTCATATCGATACGCAGCAGTTGCGTAAAATTTTTGCCTACTCTCTGCCGCTCTTGATTGGCGGTATCGCAGGTACGGCAAATGAGTTTATCGACCGTCAGATGATCAAATATATCATCCCCACCGACTCTATGGCGCAGTTGGGTATCTATGGTGCTATCTGCAAAATTGCTGTGGTGATGACGCTCTTCACCCAGATGTACCGCTTGGCGGCGGAGCCATTCTTCCTCTCGAACTTCTCGCAGAGTGAGTTCAAGGAGTCCAATGCTGCCGCGTTGAAATACTACATGATGGTCTCGATGATGATATTTTTGGGCATCGCCCTCTTCCGCGATCTCTTTGCTCTGATCGTTGGTCGCGACTTCCGCGAGGGTATCTTCATCCTGCCCGTCATCTTGGGTGGCAACGTCTTGGCGGGCGTGTGGCTCAACCTATCGTTCTGGTATAAGCGTGAGGAGAAGACTCGTTTTGCCGTCTATGTGACCATGGTGGGATTAGTCGTTACCATAATCTTCAACCTGTTGCTGCTCCCTCGCTGGGGATATTACGGCGGAGCGTGGGCAAGGTTGATCGCCGAGAGTGCCATGGTCGTGGTGAGCTACTATCTGAATCGCCGTTACTTCCCTACGCCTTATGATCTGAAGCGTATTGCGGAGTATGTGGTGTTGGGCGTGGGGCTCTATTTTGTGAGCGAGGCAGCTATCAGCACTCTAAGTTTGCAGGGCGCAATGCTCTATGCGCTGAATTTGTGTTTGTTCTCTTTGTATGTGATATACGCCGTCAGACGCGAAAATATTAACCTCGAAGCACTCATTCGTAGTGTTCTAAAACGTAAAAGATAGATATGAAAGTAAAAGTTGTGAACTCTTCAGCATTTGCCTTGCCTGAGTACCAGACACCACTCTCGGCAGGTCTTGATATTCGTGCCAACATCTCTCAGAGCATCACTCTCTCACCGCTGGAGCGAGCTATGGTTCCTACGGGTTTGTATGTGGAGCTTCCTGAGGGCTACGAGATGCAGATCCGTCCACGCAGTGGTCTGGCTGCCAAGCATGGCATTACGGTCTTGAACTCTCCAGGTACTATCGATGCCGACTACCGTGGCGAGATCAAGGTTATCTTGGTCAATTTGAGCAATACCCCATTCACCATCGAGCCAGGCGAACGTATCGCTCAGATGATTGTGGCTCGCTACGAGCAGGTTGAGTGGCAGGCTGTGGAGAGCCTCTCGGAGACTGAGCGTGGTGCAGGAGGATTTGGTTCGACAGGCAAATAAGAAGTTCTCTGACAAGGTGATTTTGGCGTTACGCTTGCTCTCAAAATCCTCACATACGTTCAGTATGCTGCGGTTTTCGGAGCTTCACAAGCCTGAAAATCCCTCTTGTTATACAACTTCTGTAAAGTAAGTTAATTCAAAATTATGAATTCAAAATTCAAAATTCGAGGATTGGGACTTTTGTCTCTCCTATTCTCTCTTTTGGTAGGTTGCTCTTCTCCTAAGGCAACTCATCCTCAGCGTATCTCGCTCCACACTTCGGAGGGACGTATCGAGCTGGAGCTTAGCGATCTCACGCCCGGGCATAGAGATAATATGCTCCGTCTGGTCGATGAGGGTTACTTCGATGGATTGTTGTTCCACCGCGTGATCGAGAATTTCATGATTCAGGGCGGTGATCCCTATTCGAAGGGCGTTTCAAGTCAGGAGTATGACCCTATGGCGGGCGATAACGCCATTGCCGAGGGCAAGGCTAAGCCTCAGAGCATCGAGGCTGAGATCCGCTTCCCTGAGTTGTTTCATCAGCGAGGAGTCTTGGCGGCGGCACGCGAGGGCGATGATGTGAATCCTCAAAGACGCTCTTCACATTCGCAGTTCTATATCGTCTGGGGACGCACCTTCGATGATGAGACTTTGGATCGCTATGAGCAACGCCGAATAAAGTCAACGGGTAATACCGTACGCTACACGCCTGCTCAGCGCGAGGCGTATAAAACCATAGGCGGCACACCCCATCTGGATGGTCAATATACCGTCTTTGGTCATGTGACCGAAGGTCTGGATGTGGTGGAGAAGATACAACGCATGGCTACTGACTCTTTGGATCGTCCCGTTGAGGATGTGCGAATCATCAGAGCCGAGCGAGTAAAAACACACAATTAACGAGATATGAGATTCAGCGATATCATAGGTCAGCAGGAGCTGAAGCGTCACCTTACCGACTCCATCGACAAGGGACGCATCAGCCATGCCCAGCTCTTTACGGGTAAGGCGGGCGCAGGCACCCTGCCTCTTGCCATAGCCTATGCCCAATATCTGAATTGCCCCAACCGTAAGGATGGCGATTCGTGCGGAGTATGTCCCAGCTGTCAGCAGATAGCTCAGTCGGCACACCCCGATGTCCACTTCATCTATCCTGTCAACAAGCAGGGCAAAAAGTCGGGCGAGGTGGTGCTGAGTGCCGAGTTCCTGCCCCTGTGGCGTGAGATAATGAGCCAGAGTGGCGGCTATTTTACACGTCAGGAGTGGTACGAAAAGTTGGATTTGGGCAAGACCTTGCAGGGTATGATTTCGGCTAAGGAGGCAGATGAGATTATCCGCCGATTGTCGTTCAAGTCGTTCCAGTCGAAGTATAAGGTTGTCATCATCTGGCAGGCGGAGACCATGAACGAGGAGGCGGCAAACAAGATCCTCAAAATCCTTGAGGAGCCGTGGGAAAATACCATCTTTCTGCTTGTTGCAGAGCGCAGTGATCTGCTCCTGAAGACCATCCTTTCGCGTACTCAGGAGACTTCGGTGCCAAGCCTAAAGGTGGAGGATCTCACTGCATTGAGCCATGGCTCGGAGCAGGAGCGCAGGAATATGGCACGTTTGGCGGCGGGCGATCTGATTCAGATGCGCCGCATGGTGCAGGGCGAGGGCGATGAGCTGCGTGAGGAGTGCTTCGAACTCTTCTGCCGCCTGATGCGTCTGAGCTATAACGACAAGCACCTCGAACTGCTGGATTGGGCAGATGAGGTTGCGCAACTCTCGCGCGAGCAGCAACGTCAGATGCTTACCCACTCTTCGCGCCTGTTGCGTGAGGCATATATGTTGCATGCGGGGTTGGGTCAGATCAGCTACCTGTGGGGTGAGGAGGCTAAGTTCTGCAATAATTTTGCCCCCTTCATCGGCAACCAGAATATCGAGATTCTGATCTCAGAGATCGAGAGTGCCATGCGCCAGATAAACCAAAACGGCAATGCGAGGATCGTCTTTACCCACTTCGCGTTGGCGGTGAGTAAACAGATTAATCGCCTGAAGTGATGCATCGTGTAGTCTTGCTTACAGGCTCCAACCACCCCGAACGGGAGCGCATGCTCTCTTGTGCGGCAACGCTTTTGGGCGAGAGTGTAGGGCGTATCGTGGCTCTTTCGGAGGTGTGCTACTCCGAGCCGTGGGGCTTTGAGTCCGAGCGGGAGTTTGCCAATCAGGCTCTGCTGCTTGAGAGTGAGCTTGAGCCGTTGCAGCTCTTGGATCGAGTCTTGGAGGTGGAGCAGAAGGTGGGGCGAGATAGAGAGTCGGAGCAGGCAGAGAAGCAACTTACGGGGCAGAGATATGCTTCGAGGGTGGTCGATGTGGATGTGATATTTTACGATGATGAGCAGATCCACACTCCGCGCCTTGAGGTGCCGCACCCCAGAGTTCATCTGCGCGAGTTTGCCCTCGTGCCGCTGAGTCAGATTTTGGGTGATTATGTCCACCCCAAATTCGGTAAGAGCATCAGATGTATGCTTGCAGAGTTGAGTGTAGAGTAAAATGAGAATTAGATAATGAAAAAGTTTTTCTTCATAGCGTTCGTGGCTTTATCCATGGGCTTGAGCTCCTGCTTCAAGGAGACGGTAGATTATACCAATTTCAACCTCATGGTGCAGGAGCAGACCTCCAATCAGGGGGAGTATGCTCCAGCCACACATCTTGAGACCTACGTCTATTATGCCGATACCGCGCAGTGGAATATCCTCGATTATGAGGCAGCCGTGGCGCGCCGCCTGACCAATAAGAAGAGTGGCGAGGTGCGTACCGAGCCCGATGTGGTTGCTTCGGCGGGGGCGGATGAGAATTACCCCATCTGTCTGGAGTTGCGTCAGGAATGGTGTCTGATGGTCATTGTCGATCAGGAGCATCGTATCTATGCCATCCGTCAATATCAGAAACCAGAGAATCTGGCAGAGGTTTATGCCAAATTATATATCGCCACATGGCGTCAGACTCACAACGCCTCGAATTGGCGTGTGATAAATCAATTCTATGAAAAAGAAACAGAGTAACGATGAAACACTATAATTCAAGAACCATCTTCGGTATAAATTTTACCCTACGTGGAGTGCTTAGCGTTGCGGTGATGCTCATGTTCTGCTCATCGCTGACGCGATGTGCCTCGATAGGCTCACCTACGGGAGGACCTAAGGACACTGTTCCTCCTGTGATTTTGTCGCTCCAGCCTCAGAACTATACCACCAACTACACGGGGGCAAATAAAAAGATCTATATCGACTTCAACGAGTATGTCCAGATCAAGGATCAGCAGAAGGAGCTTTACACCTCTCCAGCCATGAAGAAGAAGCCTACGCTTACCATGCGTGGTCGCTCGCTGGTGGTGGAGATCAAGGATGACTCGTTGTTGGAGAATACCACCTACGCCATCGAGTTCGGCTCTTCGATTGCCGACAATAACGAGGGTAACCCGTTGCATGGCTTGCGTTATGTCTTCTCTACAGGTTCGGAGGTCGATTCTATGGTCATGTCGGGATATACCGAGAATAGTGATAAGGCAGACTCGCTGGGACGTACGTTCATCTACTTCTTTGAGGCAGACTCTGTCGAGCAGCCCGACAAGTGGGACTCTACGCTCTTCAAGTATAAACCTTCGAAGATTGCCCGTTCGCAGCAGAATGGTATCTTCATCGCGCAGAACCTCAAGCCTGTAGATTATTATGTCTATGGCGTATTCGACAGTAACGACAATCAAACCTACGAGCCTTCGGTAGATAAGGTGGGATTCCTCGAAGGCAGATACAACCCCTCGAAGATGCCCGACTTTGCCATCTGGTATGACTCGTTGCGCCAATATCCTTCGGCAGATCCACAGCTCTATTTGCGTATGTTTACCGATGTGAGCTTCCGCCGTCAGAATCTTCAGGAGGCACTGCGACCCGAACAGCATCGCGTGGAGTTGCGCTTCGGAGCCTCTCGACCACAGATCGAGAAGATTAACCTTCAGGGCATCGCGTCAGATAAGATAATCATCGAGCCACTTACCGAGGGACGCGATACGTTAGCCTTGTGGCTTAACGTGGAGTCGGAGAGTCTGCCCGATACGATCAAGGGCGAAATCACCTACTTCCGCCACGACTCATTGCGCCAGCTACAACGCCATACCGAGCCTCTGAGCCTGCCTTGGCGTAGGGTGGAGAGCCGCGAACAACAGCGCGAGCGAGAAAAATTGGAGCGCGAGAAGAAGAAGGCAGAGGATGAGGGACGCGAGTGGCAGGAGCCTCCACGTCCATCAACCTTCCGTTTCGATGGTATGAGTACCTCTCCCGAGGTCAATCCCGAGCAGGATATGGCATTCGATATGATTACCCCTCCTTCGCGTTTCGACTCCACACGATTCATGCTTCTGTCGTGGAGCGCAGAGAAGGATACGCTTCGTGAGTCCTTCCACTTTGTTGCCGACTCTATCTCGCCTCGCAAGTGGCGATTGAAGACCAAGTGGGATGTCAAACGCGAGTATCTGCTCGATATCCCTACCGATGCGTTGGCAGATATCACAGGCGAGGGCAACGACTCGATGAAGATCAAAATCAAGGTCAAGGATATCGAGAAGTTTGCCACGCTGAAACTCTCCATCAAACCTCGTGTCGAGGGTGCGGAGTATATCGTGGAGCTGATAGATGCCAACAATAAGGTTCTGCATAATGTGCCTCATCTGGGTGCTGGCGAGCATACGATCAACTATGTCCCTGCGGGCGATATGCGAATGCGTATTACCGAGGATCTCAACGCCAACGGCAAATGGGATGGCGGTAATCTGGTGGAACGCCGTCAGAGTGAACGCTCGGAGTTCTATAAGAATGAGCGAGATGAGGAGCTCTTCACCACCAAGACGGGCTGGGAGTTCGAATTCGATCTGGACATGGCAAAGATCTTCGCTCCTGTCACCATGCGCGAACTTATCGAGAGATTGGATAAGCGCGAGATGGTACGCCTGAAGAAGCTGGAGGAGGAGCGTATAAAGAACGCCCACTCAGGTAAGGATAACCACAACCACGGAGCCTCTTCGGGCGGTAACTCCATGCGAGGCATGGGCGGAGGCTTTGGTGGCGGTCTGGGTAATCTGGGCAGCGCAGGCGGAGTCTTCTAACGCGAGAGGTTTAGTGTAGGAATTTTAGCAAACAAGACAAGATATATGAGAATAAGAAAAATAACACTCCCTATAATACTTCTTCTGACATTCATGATGTTCGGACCAAGTGCCCAAGCCCAACACCTTGTGGGTATCACGGGCGGTGCGGGAATCTCATCCATACGTTTCTACCCATTGCGTGAGACCAAATCGGTCATGACAGGTCCCGATTTCGGTTTGTCGTGGAGATACTACTCTCTGCCTCGCTTTGTGGGAGCTGTGGGAGCCGATCTGGAACTTATGCAACGCGGCTTCTCGTATGGTTATACCTACTCCTCTTCGATGACCGAGGAGGGCGTGGAGATCAGAGACTACTCCTACTACACGCGTAAGATGAATACCATCATGTTGCCTTTGGTGTGGCAACCACACTTCTATGTTGCCAAACGCCATGTGAAGATCTACCTCGAGGCAGCCTTTACCGTTTCGTATAACTTCGGTGGAGATTATAGCTATGATGATGAGGCTTGGAGTGGCAAGTATGATTGGCGTCTGGAGCGCGATAACCGCTGGAACTATGGTCTGGCAGGTGGTGGAGGTTTTGCTCTCTTGTTCGGGCGATACGAATTGGGCGTCAGGGCACGTTATTACTTTGGCTATGCCGATTTGCTGAAGAATATGAATAAATACTATGACAACGCCACCGATGGCAAGGAGAATCCCTTCAAGATCACTCCTTTGCGCTCGCCGCTGGATAATATGACGCTCAACATCACGCTGTCGTATCGTATGAGTAAGGATGGCTACAAGGAGTGGGAGTATAAGGCTCCACGCAAGGATAAGAATCGCAAGAAATTCGACTTCCAGCAATCTTCAAGCGGCGGTAGCAGCAGTAGCTCAAGTAACCGTTTGCCCCGATAGTTTAGATTTGGGGTAGGCGATAATGAACGTAGGCAAGAATTAAGATTATTAACGCAAAACTTTAGATATGGAACAACAACAAACAACACGTCAGCAAAAAATCTCTCGACAGATTCAGCGTGACATGGCAGAGATCCTTCAAAGGGAGGGTGCTGCCATAGCTCAGGGTGCTATGATTACCGTCACTACGGTGCGTGTATCGCCCGATTTCGGCTATGCCAAGATCTACTTCTCAATCTTCCCATTCGAGCGCAGTGCCGCTGTGATGGAGGCTTTGGAGCAGAATAATTGGTTTTTGCGCCGCGAGTTGGGTAAGCGCATCCGCAACCAGTTGAAGGTTGTGCCTGAGTTGCAACTCTTCTTGGATGACTCGTTGGAGTATATCGAGAATATCGACAATTTGTTAAAGTAAAACTCTTGTAGGATCTTCACTCCCGCAAAGTAAAAACCCTCGGCAGGATGAGACTCGAAAACTTCATAGCCTCACGATATCTGCGCTCGCCCAAGTCGCATTCGGTCATCAACATCATCTCGCGTGTGAGTATGGTGGCTATGGCTGTGCCTGTGGCTGCGCTGATAATCCTGCTCTCGATCTTCAACGGTCTGGATCTTATGGTGCAAGATCATCTGCAAGCCGTGGATGCCGATCTGAGGATCACCGCTCGCGAAGGCACTACCTTCAAAAAGGAGAGTATCGACTCCGTGGCGTTAAGCTCGATTGATGGCATACGCTCTGTGAGTTGCGTGCTTGAGCAGAGTGCCATGGCGGAGAGTGAGGGTAGGCGAGTGCTTATCACACTGAAGGGTGTGGATCGTAATTACCCGAAGACTTTACCCATCGCCGAGCGACTCATCGGCGGTAGCTTCACCACCGAGTTGGACGAAGAGAGCAGCATCGTTGTCGGTCAGCGCATAGCCATGCAGTTGGCTCTGCAACGCGATGGCTTGGGGCGAGAGGTGAGCCTCTATTCGATCAATCGCCAACGTATCTCCTCGCTTCTAAAGATGGGTGGATATACGCGCCGCGATCTGCCTGTGGCGGGTATTTTTGCCATAGATGAAGACAACGGTCTGGTGGGCTTCACTTCGCTTTCTATGGCTCAGGAGTTATTTAACTATCAGGGGAGAATCTCCTCCGTGGAGCTGAGCCTTGAACCTGAGGCTGATCAGCAGCAGGTGGCAGAGGCTGTCAAGGCTCTTTTGGGCGAGGAGTTCAGGGTGCAGACGCGCTATGAGAGTAATTCGATCTATCGACTGATGAATCTTGAACGCTGGGGCGTCTTCTTCATTGCGGTGATAGTGATGATCGTGGCTTCGCTCTCGATTGTCGGCACGCTGATAATGGTCATTATCGACAAGCAGGATGATATCGCTACGCTGCGCATGATGGGTGCTTCGCAACGTGTGATCTATCGTATCTTCACCACCGAAGGGTCTTTCATGGCGGCGATAAGCCTTGTGGCAGGTCTTATTCTGGGCGTGGGTTTGAGCCTTGCGCAACAGCACTTCGGGCTGGTCAGCATCACAACGCAGACTCTGCTGATAGACTCCTACCCGATAGATCTGCGCCTGAGCGATGTGGTGCTTTGCACATTGGCATATAGTGCCATAGCCTTTGTGGTGATACACCTGACGGTCAAGGGTGCATTGAGAATTACCGATTAAAGAAAAATTTAAAGTAACAGATAACATGAAACAACTGCTCTATTCACTTGTGGTAGCTTTGGGGCTTTCGTTGATGTGGGCGTGCAACTCTCATAAGTTAATTCCCGACAAAGAGCTGGCTATGATCTTCCATGATGCCATGCTGGTCAATGCCTTTATCACCAGCGATACCAGAAGTCATAACACCGACTCGGTAAATATCTACGAGCCGATCTTTGCCAAGTATGGCTATACGGTGGATGATTTTCACTATACGATGGATAATTTCTCGCGCCGCAAGAGTGCGCGTCTGAGCGATGTGGCAGAGGTGATGTTGTTGCTCTTGGATCGTGAGGCGCAGGAGCTAAGCACGCAGGTCACAAAGCTCGATACCATAGAGAATGTGGCACGCCGCCGCTATACCCGTACCTTGCTTGAGAAGGAGAACATCCAGATCAAAGGCGATGCCGATACCGCATTGATGAACTTTACTCTGGAGAACATAGGCATGGGAGACTACACCATCTCGGGTTATTATACCTTGCCTCAGGAGAGCAAGATCAACAACCGCCGTATGCTGGTGCGTTGGTATCGTCCCGACTCATCCTATTCGCAGGCGGTTAATACTATGGTCTATGTCCGCGACAGCATCAACTTCATCCAGAAGATCAAGCTCGATCAGCCCGATATGACTCGTATGTTTGTGAGCTTCAACCATTTTAATAACCCCAAAGATCGAATCAAGAAACCCAAGATGACCATCCATTCGATCCGCATAGAATATACCCCTACTCTGGAGGAGTGCGTGCGCCGACTCTTCAACGAGCAGAGCTCTATGCAGATCTTTGCCGATACGATGTTGCATCTTTCGGATAGTAAGCCAAAGTTGGAATAAAACATTTATTAAACCCTTAACCCATGCGCCGTATAGCAGCCCATTATCTTATAGATCGCTCGCAGCTTATTGCTCGTCCGCTAATCGAGTTGGACGATCAGGGATCTGTTGTCTCAGTGGGTGAGTGGGAGCGATTAGATAATATCCCCATGACGGAGTTCTATGCGGGAGCCTTGACGGCAGGCTTTGTCAATGCCCATTCTCATGTTGAGCTCTCCTATCTGCGAGGAGCCATTGAGCGTAATACGGGCTTCGGAGGCTTTGCCCGTGCAATAGGTCAGGTACGCGGAAATTACACTATGTCGCAGCGACTCTCTGCCTTGCGTGCAGCTATGGCGCAGATGTGGGAAGAGGGAGTGCAGGCTGTGGGCGATATCATCAACGATCTAAGTTCGCTCGAAGCCAAGAGCTTTTCGCCTATCATGTGGCATAACTTTGCCGAGTGCTTCGGGCTCAATGCCCGTATCGAAGGCGTTGAGGAGTTGCTCAGCCACAGCGCGGAGCTTGGGCTGAAAGCCACACTTACGCCCCATTCGACCTACTCGTTGCAAGATAGCGTTCTGAGCGAGATTGTCAGCCGTGAGGAGCTGCTCTCGATTCACTTTATGGAGTCGGAAGATGAGTGCAGGCTCTATCAAGGTAGCGGATCACTGCACGATTGGTATGAGCGTATGGGTTGGGAGTGTGATTTTCTGTCGCACGGATCACCTGCTCGCCGAATCGTAAATATCGTGCCGCGGGATAAAAAACTCCTTTTGGTGCATAACTGTTGCCTGACAGAGAAGGATTGTCAGCTTCTTACGGAGCATTTTACCCATCCTATAAGCTGGGTGTTGTGTCCCGCCTCGAATGACTATATCTCATCGCTGCGCCCACCTGTCGAGCTACTTCGCAAGATGGGGGCGAGCATAGCGTTGGGTACCGACTCTTTGGCATCGAACGAGAATCTCTCTCTATTGGATGAGATCCGACTTTTGGGCGATGTGCCACTTGTCGAGGCATTGGAGTGGGCTACGCTGGGCGGAGCCAAGGCGTTGGGTATGGAGGATCAGATCGGCTCTGTGGAGGTTGGCAAACGCCCGGGCATTGTGCTTTTGGAGGGGTTATGTATCGAGCATGGCGAGCCACACCTGACTCCATTTACCACCTCGCGCCGTTTGGTATAGGGTGCGAAAATGCAGAGTGTGTAGAATAGTAATTTTTGAAACGAAAAAAGATATAACGTGACAGCCCAAGGCTCATATCTGAGTTTGCAGGAGTTGCAACAGCGCATCAAGTCCGCTATCGAGGTGGGCTTGCCGCTGCCTGTGTGGGTTGTTGCCGAGATCTCGGATCTCAAGGTCAATAGCTACTCGGGGCATTGCTATCTGGAGCTTGTCGAGAAGCAGGAGGCAGTCAAGGGTGGAGCATCTGTTCCCAAGGCTCAGGCGAGGGCGGTCATCTGGCGCAGTCAGTATGCCATGCTCTCGGCATATTTCCAGAGTCAGACAGGCTCGCCGTTGCAGGTGGGGATGAAGATCTTGGCTAAGGTTACGGTGAATTACCACGAGATGTTCGGACTCTCGTTGCAGATCTCCGATATAGATCCTACCTACACCATGGGCGAGGTCGAGCGTCAGAAGCAGCTGACCATAGCCCAGCTTAAAGCCGATGGGGTGTGGGATATGAACCGAGAGTTGAGCCTGCATTGCCCCGTGCAACGCATCGCCATCATCTCGAGTGCTACGGCAGCAGGTTATCAGGACTTCTGTCGTGAGCTTATGCAGGGTGGATATGACTTTAGCCTTACGCTCTTCGAGGCTGTGGTGCAGGGTGAGCGTGCCGAGCTCTCGATCATAGAGGCTTTGAGCCGCATTGCCGAGCGTGAGGAGGAGTTCGATGTGGTGGTTATGATTCGTGGCGGAGGCTCTACCAGCGATTTGAGTTGCTTCAACTCCTATCATCTTTGCACCTATGTGGCGCAGTTCCCGTTGCCCGTTTTGACGGGTATCGGTCACGACAAGGATGAGAGTGTGGCTGACATGGTTGCCCATACACCGTTAAAGACCCCTACCGCCGTAGCTGCATGGCTCACTCAGCAGATGCAGAATCTGGAGGGGTGGCTGGAGAGTGCCTTGAGCGAGATTGGGCAGGTGGCAAAACGTAAATTACAAGCCGAGGAGTTGCGTCTAGAGCGTCTGCGACAGGAGCTGATGGCTCAGAGCAAGATCTGTTGCCAGCGCGAGAGTGCGGCTTTGGAGCTTCGGCAGACACAACTTTGGGCTATGGTGGAGCAGATCCTCTCTCGCCAGAAGGAGCGTTTGCGAGGTCTTGAGCAGGTCGTAGAGTCCCATTCGCCCAAGCGTATTATGCAGTTGGGATTTGCCGTAGTACGTCAGGCGGGCGGAGCCTTGACCTCGACCGATGGACTAAAGGCGGGCGAGCAGGTGCAGATAGAGTTTGCCCAGGGCAGGGTTGAGGCAGAGGTTACAAAAATTTTGAAGAAATAAAGAGGTAAAGATATGGCAAAGCAGAAAATTACATACGAGGAGGCTATGACCGAGATTGAGCATATTTTGGCTGATTTGCGTTCGGGAGAGTGCGGTGTGGATCGCCTCAGCGCGGAGGTCAAGCGCGCTACGGAGCTTATCGAGCAATGCAAGGCAAAGCTCTATGATGTAGAAAAGAGCCTTGAAATTCACACCCCTAAGGGGTGATTTATTAGCGAGATATTATTACTGTAGAGATTCCAATCATCACTCACATTGAGTTCGTGATGTGGAATGACGTGCTTAAGAACTGTATCGTGGTAGAAAAACGAGCTAAAGTTATATAGAGATTAAATGAAAAAACTGATAAAATATATACTCAACACCTTTCCGCGTCCTTTCTTGCAACGTGTTGCAGATTGGATGGTGCCCATCGTGGGCTTGCTCTATGTGGGGCGCGGTAAGGAGTGCCCGTTGTGTGGCACCCGCCGCCGCAAGTTCCTGCCTTACGGCTATGTCTCCACGCGCGAAAACGCCCTATGTCCCAACTGCTTGGCTTTGGAGCGTCACCGCCTGATGTGGCTGTGGCTGGAGCGCGAGAGCAATCTCAAGAACCTGCCCACCATACTCCACATTGCTCCCGAAGTTGCCATCAAGCATAAGTTGCGTAAGCTCTATGCAGAGCATCCAGAGCGTTACGTCACTGCCGATCTGGAGAGTCCCTTGGCAGATATGCACTTCGATGTGCAGCAGATACCGTTGTCGGAGGAGTCGTTCGATGTGATCTTCGCCAACCATCTGCTGGAGCATGTCGAGGATGATAGGCGAGCCATGCGTGAGCTGTTCCGCGTGATGCGACATGGCGGTTGGGGTATCATGCTCTCACCCGTGGAGCTGGATCGTGCCGAGACCTTCGAGGATGACACGATCACCGACCCAGAGGAGCGCACCCGCATCTTTGGTCAGTATGACCACCGCCGTATCTATGGCAGGGACTATGCTGAGCGATTGCGCGAGGCGGGCTTCGAGGTCGAGGAGTTGGATTATGTGAAGAGTTTTAGTGCTGAGGAGCAGCTCAAGTATGCTCTTCGCCAAGAGATATTGTATATTGTCCGTAAACCCTAAAAAGGAGGTGACTATGGATCTAAAATCAAGATATGAGTCTCTGTGCAAGTTTACACAGGAGACATTTTCTCAGACCACTTGCAGCTTGGTCGAGAAGGCGTTGCATTTTGCAGCCGAGCGTATGGAGGGTTATTCGCGTTATGATGGTACTCCGCTGTTGGATCACGATGTTGCGGTTGCCGAGATTGTGGCGCGAGAGATCGGTTTGGGTCGAAACTCGACCATTGCATCCATCCTGCACGATGTGTTGCGAATTGCCAACAAGGAGCATCCCGAGACGGTAGATTCACTCTCGCACGAGATTCGCCAAGAGTTTGGCGATCAGGTGTTGGGTATCATCGTGGGATTGTGCAAGATCTCCAACATCAAGCTCAAGATCTCCAAGGAGCAGGCGGATGATTTCCGCGATATGATTGTCAGCTACTCGGAAGATCCGCGAGTGATCTTGATTAAGTTGGCAGATAGATTGGAGGTGATGCGTAATCTGAGCATCTTCCCCGCCGAGAAACGCAAGAAGAAGAGCTGGGAGTCGATGAACCTCTATGCTCAGATCGCCCATAAGTTAGGTTTGTATAATCTGAAGAGCGAATTGGAGGATCTGGCTCTGAAGCACCTTGAGCCGAAGGATTATGAGTATATCTCACGCCGCTTGGAGGAGACCGAGAGCGAGCGTCAGACCTTCATCGCACGCTTCATAGCTCCTATTCTGGAGAAGATCGACCAGCAGGGTATCAAGTATCATGTCAAGAGTCGCACCAAATCCATCTACTCGATCTGGAACAAGATGCGTAAGCAGAATGTCGATTTCGATGGCGTCTATGATATCTTCGCGCTACGCATCATCATCGACTGCGAGCCTGAGCGAGAGAAGCAGTATTGCTGGACCATCTACTCCATCGTCAGCGACTTCTATACCCCCAACCCCAAGCGTATGCGCGACTGGATCACCATTCCCAAAAAGAATGGTTACGAGTCGTTGCACACCACCGTTTCGGCAGGCGAGGGTCGCTGGGTAGAGATTCAGATCCGTACCGAGCGCATGGATGCCGTAGCAGAGCGTGGTATCGCCGCCCATTGGCGTTATAAGGGCGTGCAGCAGGGTGGTCAGACCTCGGAGCAGTGGCTTAGTCGTCTGAGAGAGGCTTTGGAGGAGACTACACATTCGCTCACCCAGCGTTTTGATGCCACACCAGCTTCGGGCGAGATCTTCGTATTTACGCCCAATGGCGACATCCGCAAACTCCCTGAGGGTGCCACCGTATTGGATTTTGCCTTCGATATCCACACCTCACTCGGCTCGACATGTACGGGCGGTAAAGTGAACAATCGCGCTGTGCCGATCCGCGAGGTGTTGCGCAATGGCGATATTGTCGAGGTGATGACGCAGAAGAACCAGACGCCCAAAGCCGATTGGCTCTCGTTCTGTGTCACATCGAAGGCTCGTAGTCGTATCAAATCCTTCATCCGCGAGGAGCAGCTCAAGCACGCCCGCATAGGTCGTGAGGAGCTGGAGCGCAAGCTCAAGAATTGGAAGATTCAGTTGCCGATAGATGAGGTCGTGGCATATCTGTGCCGTCACTTCAAGGTGCGTACAGGTCGCGAGATGCACTCTATGATTGCCGAGCAGAAGGTCGAGATGTCGCAGATCAAGGATATCCTCCAGAGCTGGATCTCAGGTGAGGCAGATGCCGAGCGCAGGGCTGCCGCAGCCGAGGCTGAGCGTAAGAAGGAGGAGCTGCAGAGTGCCAATTATACCCCTTCACGCAGTTCCGATGCGCTGGTTATTGATGAGAAGATCAACAACATAGAGTATAAGCTGGCGAAGTGTTGCAACCCTATCAAGGGCGATGATATCTTCGGCTTTGTCACCATCTCTTCGGGTATTACCATCCACCGTACCGACTGCCCCAATGCGGCACGTCTGAGGGAGAACTACCCCTATCGTGTGATGGAGGCTCGTTGGCGTAGCAATGCCGATGGCTCGTTCCGCGCCACTATCAATATCGTAGCTCAGGATGTGGCAGGCATCGCCAACCATATCACCGAGGTCATAACCAAGGAGCTTAAACTCAATATGCGCACCTTCAACTTCTCCTCGCGAGGTGATGGTACGGCTGTGGGATCGGTGAGCGTTGAGGTGCCGAGTGCTGCGGTGGTCGATATGCTCATTCACTCGATTATGCGCATTAAAGGTGTGCAACGTGCCTACCGAGTAAATAATTAATCCAGAATGTAGAATTCAAAATTGGAGAGCAGAAACGAAAGTTTAGAAGCAAGAGAGGACATCTGTTGTGATAGTAAATGGCAAGTTCGCCACGCTATAAATGAGTGTAGAGACTCCAATCCTCAGCCTAAAGGCTTCGGTGGAGTGACGTGCTGAATGAAGCAAAAATTTAAGGCAAGCGTAAGCAAAAATAAAAACCGAATAAAAACTTAAACCTATGAGAATATCGGATCTTGTAACCTTCCTTACCGAAGGAATCTTCCGCCTCAGACCTGAGCAGATTCATAACCCGTTTCTGCGTTGGGCGGCACGCCAATACAAACTGCTCTTCTATACCGTGCAGGGACTCTCTACGCACGGTACTATGGTGCGCAGTGCTGCCATGACCTTCTATACGCTGATCTCCATCGTGCCTATCGTTGCGCTGATCTTTGCTGTGCTGAAGGGCTTTGGCATGACCGATGATCTGGTGCAGAATCTCTATGGTCTGTTGCCGCAGATGCCCGAGGTGGTCGATTATGTTGTCGATTTTGCTCAGAATACCTTGGCACGCACTCAGGGAGGCTGGCTCGCTGCAATCAGTTTGGTGACTCTGTTTTGGGCTGTGATACGCGTGTTTGGCTCTATCGAGGATGCCTTCAACAATATCTGGGAGGTCAAGAATACCCGTTCGGTGGCTCGCAAGTATAGCGACTATATCACGGTGGTGATTCTGGCTCCTATCCTGTGGATCGTTGCCACCTCGTTTGCTGCCTATACACGTCAATTGTTCGGGGTGGATGACTCGATGTGGCTCAAGATAGGTTCCGAGGTCGGCTCTATGGCTATCGTGTGGTTGATGTTCACCTTTATATATATCATCATCCCCAACACCAAGGTGCAATTCTCGGCGGCTCTGATGGCGGGTATCATTGCGGGTACTATTTTTCTTGGGTTCCAATGGGGTTACCTCTATTTGCAGAAGTGGATGACCTCGTATAACGCCATCTACGGTAGTTTTGCTGCCCTGCCTCTGTTCTTGTTGTGGATGCAGACCTCGTGGGAGATTCTGCTGCTGGGAGGCGAGCTGTCGTTTGCTTATCAGAACGAAAAACGCTTCGAGGAGGAGCGTCAGTCGCTTAATTCGAGCCACGATTGCCGCCGTAAGCTGATGGTCGGCATCATGACCATCGTGGTGGAGTGGATGCGTCAGGGGCGAGGTCCGATCCCTATTGGCGAGCTGCGTGAGCGTATGGAGATCCCGACTCGTATTCTGAGCAACCTGCTCTTCTCGCTCACTCAGGCAGGTATGTTGGGCGAGGTGCATATCTCCAACAAGGAGTACGATGTGGCGTATGTTCCTACACGAGATATCTCTCAGCTTCGACTCTACGATGTGATAGAGGCGGTGGAGCGCGAGGGACTCGATTTTGAGCAGGTGGAGATGGAGCGTAGCCCGCAGATTATGAGTTGTGCAGCATCGGTAGATTCGCTCAAGAAGCTGGCTCACCAGAGCATGGAGAATAAACTTATCATAGAATTGATTGAAAATAATGAGTAAAACTTTTTCGGTAGTTATCATCGGTAGCGGCAACGTAGCCGAGGCGTTAGCTCAGGCATGTTCCGAAGCATGGGGCGTGGAGATCGTGGCTGTGGTGGCTCGCAACGAGGAGCGAGGTCGCCATATTGCGCAGTTAGCCGATACGGAGTATGTGAAGGAGATGGGCGATGCGCCCGAGGCAGATTTCCATATCATCTCGGTCAGCGATAGGGCTGTGGCTGAGGTTGCGGAGGCTCTGCCCATGTATGAGGATACGATCGTTCTGCATACGGCAGGAAGTGTCGATATTGCGGCTTTAGGCAGAGAGCGTTGCGGAGTGTTGTATCCGTTCCAGACCTTCACCTCTTCGCGTAAGGTCGATTTCTCGCAGGTACCACTCTTTGTCGAGGGTTCTTCGGAGGCTGTAGCCGAGCAGATTGATCAGTTGGCGGCTAACCTGAGCCGTAATTGCTATCGTGCCGATCAGCAGCGCAGACGCGAGATTCACTTGACGGGAGTCTTGGCGTGCAACTTTGTCAATGCGCTGTACACCATGGCAGCCAAGCGTCTGGAGCATGAGGAGGGGTTGTCGTTCGAGGTTTTGAAACCTCTGATTGTCGAAACCGCCATGAAGGCTGCGCAGGTGGATGATCCTTTCAGTGTGCAGACAGGTCCTGCCGTCAGGGGTGATCGAGCTACCGCCGAGCGTCATGTGGCGATGTTGGAGGGTTGCCAGACAGAGCAGACTCTGTATCGACTTTTGAATGACTATATCTACGACTCAAAGCACAAGTCGCAGCAATAAAGAAACTTTTTTAATAAAAGCATAACCTAATAAACCTATGCAGAATTTCAAGGAGCGAATCTCGCAGACCAAAGCCTTCATCTTCGATGTCGATGGAGTAATGACCGATGGAGGTATCATGCCTATTGAGGGCGGAACCGATTTTATCAGAAAATATAACGCCAAAGATGGCTATGCCATCGCCTATGCCATCCGCCGCGGATACAAGGTTTGTATCATTTCGGGCGGTCATGGTAACCTATTGCGCTCACGTCTGGAGCGTCTGGGCGTGAGTCGTATGTATCTGAATTGCATGAACAAAATTGCCGCCATGGAGGAGTTTTTCCGTGAGGAGGGCGTTGATCCTCAGACCACTATCTATATGGGCGATGATATCCCCGATCTGGAGTGTATGGAGATCGTGGGCTTGCCCGTGTGCCCTGCCGATGCCTGTTCGGAGGTGATCGAGGCTTCGTGCTATGTCTCGGAGTTCAAGGGTGGCGCAGGTGCCGTAAGAGATATTGTCGAGCAGGTGTTGCGCTCGCAGGATGAGTGGGCGAAGGATCGTATGGGTGTGTTGGGTGTAGCATCACGATAAATCGGAGCGTTATGACAGAGCAGAATATCCAGCCACAGCCCCTGAGCGAGGAGCTCTGCGAGCGCAGAACCAAGGTTTTTGATTTCCTCAAGGAGCATGGTATCGACTATACAACCTACGATCATCCCGAAGCCCCTACCATCGAGATAGCCCGCCAATATTGGCATCAGGATGGCTCGAAGCATTGCAAAAACCTCTTCTTCCGCAACCATAAGGGCAACCGCCACTACCTTGTTGTCTTCGATTCGGAGCAGACCATGGCGATCCATGATATGGAGAAGATGTTGCATCAGGGCAAGCTCTCGTTTGCCTCGGAGCAGCGCATGATGAAATACTTGGGACTCAAACCAGGCTCGGTATCGCCTTTTGGATTGATCAACGATCAGGAGAATCATGTGCATCTGTTTTTGGATGCCAACCTTAGGAATATGCCCTCGCTCTCGTTCCATCCCAACGACAACACCGCCACAGTTGTAATCTCGCAGGAGATGTTCATGCGCTACCTTGCTGCAGTAGGCAACACATGGGAGTGGATTGAGTTGTATTGATCGTAGATTTAGAGGATTGCTTAAGATGGTAAATAATGTTTTCTGAAGAGGTTTTCTTTTTTTAACGTTTGCGCTCGCCACATAGGCGGGCGCAATGTTTTTGTATGGGGATCTGCGATGTTTTATTCTCTGAAAAACAGGCATGCGTATGGTAGTTTGTCGCTTTTTTTGTATATTTACGCAAATTTATTGCATCGGATATGGTGTGGTGATCGGATTTCAAGAAAATATAAACTACTAATACTTAAAAAAATGTCAAAAACAAACCTAACGTTTGCCTCTTGGCTCTCTGCATTGCTTCTTTGGGTTATGCCTGCCATGGCTCAGCAGAATACGGAGTATGCAATCTCTCCCGACAAGAACTATCGTCCCAAGTCTAAGCATACCCTATGGTACACTCTGCCTGCTACAGTTCATAAGGGTGTGAATCAGTGGGAGGAGTACTCTCTGCCGCTGGGTAATGGTCAGTTTGGAGCTTCGATCTTCGGAGGTGTGAAGGTCGATGAGATTCAGTTCAACGAGAAGACTCTCTGGAGTGGTACAAGTCGCGATAATGCTGGCTATGACGACTATGGTCATTATGAGAATTTCGGATCTGTATATGTCGAGGATCTGAGTGGCGGATTCTCTACGGATGATTCTCGTCCTGTGAAGGACTATCATCGAGAGTTGGATCTTTCGTCAGCCACCGCGCGTGTGGCGTACGCTTCGGCAGATGGCTCGGTGAAGTTCTCGCGCGAGTATATCTCCTCATATCCCGACAAGGTCGTTGTGGCTCGTTATCAGGCAAGTCGCAAGGGGGCGTTGAATTTGCGCTTTACTATGCTCTCGGGCGTAGCAGGCGATCAGGGTAAAACCTCGTACGAGGCTGGCGAGGCATGGTTTGGCGGTAAGTTGCAGACCGTCTCATACAATGCGCGCCTGAAGGTTGTGCCTGTGGGTGGCGAGTTGACCACAGCCGAGAATGGCATTACCCTCAAGGGAGCTGATGAGTGTCTGGTGATTCTTGCTGGTGGCACCGATTTCGATGCCTCGGTAGAGTCTTTCACAACAGCTACAGCCACTCTGCCTAAGCGCATCGCCGAGCGTGCTGATGCTGCTGCCGCGAAGGGTTGGGATGCTATCTATAAGGATCATGTGTCAGATTATAAGTCGCTTTACGAGCGTTCTATCTTCTCGCTCTCATCGCAGAACACTATGCCTACCGATGATCTGATCCGCAATTATCTCATGCGTAAGACGGGCAAGGAGCCTGAGGTCTTGATGCTCGAGGAGCTCTATTACACCTTTGGTCGCTATCTGGCGATCTCTTCGAGCCGAGGAGTTGATCTGCCAGCCAACCTGCAGGGTATCTGGAACAATAGTAAGAAACCTGCGTGGAACTGCGATATTCACTCCAATATCAACGTGCAGATGAACTATTGGCCTACCGAAAACACCAACCTCAGCGAGTTGCATCTGCCATTCCTGAACTATATCATCAATATGTCTTCTCCTGCTTCGCCTCATCAGGCATGGAAACGCTATGCCAAGGAGTCAGGTCAGGAGCGTGGCTGGACCTGCTATACCGAGAATAATATCTTCGGTGGTGTGGGTGGCTTTATGCACCAGTATGTTATCGCCAATGCGTGGTATTGCACCCATCTGTGGCAGCACTACCGCTACACATTGGATGAGGAGTTCCTCAGCCGTGCCTTCCCTTCGATGCTCAGCGCGACTCAGTTCTGGTTGGATCGTCTGGTGGTGGATCAGACTGACGGTTTGTATGTCTGCCCTAAGGAGTATTCGCCTGAGCATGGTCCTGTTGAGGATGCTATGCCTCACGCCCAGCAGTTGGTGTGGGAGTTGTTCGACAATACGCTCAAGGCGGTAGATGTGTTGGGAGTAAAGCGCAGTGGTATTGATCCTAAAGAGCTAAAACTCATCAAGGAGCGTTTCGCTAAGTTGGATCGTGGACTGCGAATCGAGACCTATAACGGCGCATGGGGCGAGAATGTCAACGGCATCAAAAAGGGCGATAAGATCTTGCGCGAGTGGAAGTACAGCCCATTCACAGTAGGTCAGAATGGTCATCGCCATATCTCTCACGCCATGTGTCTTTATCCATTCAGTCAGGTGGAGCAAGGCTCGGAGCTTTTCGAGGCTATGGTAAACTCTCTGAAGTTGCGTGGCGATGCCTCTACAGGCTGGTCTATGGGTTGGAAGATCAACCTCTGGGCGCGAGCTTTGGATGGCGATCATGCTCACGATATTTTGGAGCTTGCGTTGCGTCATTATAAAGGCGGTGGCATAAGCTATGGTACAGGCGGCGGTATCTCATACAACCTCTACGATCAGCATCCTCCATTCCAAATTGATGGTAACTTCGGTGCTACGGCAGGCGTTGCCGAGATGCTTATGCAGAGCCATAGCGGTGCGATCCACCTCTTGCCAGCCTTGCCAGAGGTATGGACCGAGGGTAGCATCAGCGGTTTGAAGGCTATCGGTGACTTCGAGGTCGCGATCTCATGGCAGGCGGGAAAGCTCGCCGAGGCTCAGATCAAGAATAATCAGGGCGAGCCATGCGTGGTGAAATACGCAGGCTTGGAGAAGGCTCAAGTGAAGGTTAACGGCAAATCAGTCAAGGTCAAGGCTTTGGGTACAGATTCTTATGCCATCAAGTCTAAGGCTGGCGATACAATTTCGATTAAATTCTAAACAAAAATAGTTATGACACCAGAACAAGCCAAAAGTTTTAAGTATTGGCAGTATCGTACCATTGCGGCTACGATGATCGGTTATGCGCTCTTCTACTTCGTGCGTAAGAACTTCTCATTCGCCATCCCGGGTTTGGCGGCTGAGTATGGCATTTCGAATACCAGCTTCGGATTGATTATGACCGTCATAGGTCTGATCTATGGTCTTTCGCGCTTTGTCAACGGACTGATCGCCGACCGTATGAATGGTCGTTACCACATGTCGCTCGGACTTCTGCTTTGCGTCTTGGCGAGTGTGGGCTTCGGCTTCGCTCCGACAATTTTGGGCGTGGAGATCGGTGTGGCACCTCATGCGCTGATTGTCTTGTTCGGTGTGCTGCTGGTGCTTAACAACATCTTTCAGGGTAGTGGATTCCCTCCTTGCGCACGTCTGTTGACACATTGGATTCCGCCACACGAGTTGGCAACCAAGATGTCAGTCTGGAACACCTCACACTCCATCGGAGCCAGCATCCTTGCCATCCTGTGTGGTTATGTGATGGGTAATATGGGACGCGATCTGAGTGGCGATGCTTCGGTGGTTGAGGCTATCAAGCAGAATCTCACCACGCTCAATCCAGCCCTTCTGGAGCAGGGAGCCGATGCGGCTCAGGCTGCTGCTGTGGCTGCGGCAGAGCATGTGGGAGCATGGCAGTGGTGCTTCTGGATTCCTGCACTCTGTGCGTTGGCAGGAGCCATAGGTCTGTTTATATCGTTGCGCGATACACCTCGTTCGGTGGGACTCCCTGAGTTGGAGGGCACTCACACCAAAGTCGAGGACAACACCTCATCGGCAGAGTATAAGGCATTCCTCAAGGAGAAGGTCTTTCGCAATCCGCTGATCTGGATCTTGGCATTTGCCAACTTCTTTGTCTATGTGGTACGTTTTGCCGTTCTGGATTGGGGACCTAAGTTCTTGCAGGAGGCTCGAGGCATGGCTCCCGAAGATGCGGGATGGATTATCGCCGTATCGGAGATCATGGGTATCGTGGGAATGTTGGTGGCAGGATGGGCTACCGACCGCTTCTTCAAGGGTAAGGCTCATCGTACCTGCGTATTCTGCATGGCGGGCGCAGCTCTCTTCATGGCAGGCTTCTACTTCCTGCCTTCGACAAGCCCTGTGGTGGTGATGGCATTTACGTTGGGTATGGTAGGCTTCTTTATCTATGGTCCGCAGGCTCTTATCGGTATCGCTGCAGCCAATCAGGCTACCAAGTCGGCGGCTGCTACAGCTAACGGCGTGACAGGCATCTTCGGTTACTTGAGTACCTTTGTTTCGGGCTTGGGTATCGGAGCTATGGTCGATTGGGTAAATCGTGTCAACCCGGGTGAGGGCTGGAACTACGTCTTTTTGATGATGATCGCCATGGCGGTTATCGGGATGTTAATCTTCATGCTCATGTGGCGTGCCAAGGCCACAGGATATGACACCGAGCAGGCATAAAAGAGTATCTTTAAATCAACTAATTTATAGTGCCTTATGACAAATAGCACCTCTTCTACACCTCAGTTTAAGGCGGGGCGTTTGGAGTCTTTGGATATTCTCAGAGGCTTCGACCTGTTTATGCTGCTGATGTTCCAACCCGTATTCATGGCTCTTAGCGGAGTTATGGATGTGGAGTGGTTGGAGCCTGTGCGTTATCAGCTGGAACATGAGCCTTGGGATGCAAGTTTCCGTTTGTGGGATATGGTCATGCCTCTGTTCCTCTTTATGTCGGGAGCATCTATCCCATTTGCCATGAATAAATACCTTACGGGTGAGCGTCCACGCAGCGAGGCATACCTGCGTATCGCCAAGCGAGTGATCCTGCTCTATGTGTTGGGTGGTATCGTGCAAGGCAATTTCTTGGGCTTCGATCCCAATCGCATATATCTCTATTCCAACACCTTGCAGACCATAGCGGTGGGTTATCTCGTGACTTCGCTTCTGGTGCTTAATTGCTCGCTTAAATGGCAGGTGGTGGCGGCTGTGGCATTGCTTGTGATATATTGGATTCCGATGACCTTCTGTGGCGATTTCACCCCCGATGGCAACTTTGCCGAGAAGGTTGATTCGATGATTTTGGGACGCTTCCGCGATGGCACACGTCTGGGCGAGAATGGCGAGTGGGTACACTCTCCATATTACCACTATACATGGATCTGGAGTTCGCTCAACTTCAGCGTTACCGTTCTGCTCGGATCCTTTGCGGGGCAAATCACCCGCCGTGTGGAGCGAGCCAAGGCGTGGAAGATGTTGCTCGGAGTGGGTGTTGCGTTGCTCGTTTGCGGTAAGTTGTGGGATCCGCAGATGCCTATCAATAAGCAGATCTGGAGCAGCAGTATGACTCTATGGGCAGGAGGTTGGAGCTTCATTGCTTTGGCTGTGTTCTACTACATCATCGACTATAAGGGTTATAAGCGAGGGCTGGAGTGGCTTAAATACTACGGCATGAACTCCATCGTGGCTTATATGCTGGCTAATGCGGTCAACGTTAGAAGCGTGGTGGATTCTGTCTCTTATGGTCTTAAGCCGTTGTTGGGTGATTACTATAACGTATGGCTTACCTTCGGTAACTTCTTTATCGTTTTCCTGATCCTGAGAATACTCTACAAGCAGCAGAAGTTTATCCGAGTATAAAACAGAGCTGTCTAACGAGGCGATTTTGGCGTCACAGCCCTAAAATTCCTCATGTTATACAATTTCAAAGCAAAGAGGTTGTCCAAAACTTATTGGACAACCTCTCTTTTTACACACATACAATAAAAATCTCAGGTTAATACCTTTGCTATCTTTTGTTATTGCTTCTCCTCGATTGTGATATCGTCAATAGCAAAATACTTAGGACACTTCATGCCCCACTCATCTGTCGGACCGCCCTTGATGTTGAACTTGATCCTTACGACTTCGCCCAAAGCCGAGAGATCCCATGCGGTCCAAGTCTTGGTGATGGCACCTTTCTTTGCCAAAGTCATGCTCACGGTCTTTAGCTCCGCGCCCGAAGCATCGTATCCCGTAGCGTAGATCTTCACCTCATCGGCTGCCCCCAGAGCAGGCGAGAAGGAGTTGCCCTTCTCGGCAATCTCTACAAAATATGTGGTTGCGCAGACGTAGCAACCCACCACCTTGCGAGCCTTGCCATCGGCAAAGTATATCTCAGGGCGCATATCTTCCGAGATGCCCTCCTCGTAGTTACCGTATGAGATGAGGAAGTTGTTCGATGAGGCATTGCCGCCACCCTTGGTTGCGCCTACATTTTTGGGATTATAGCAATAGAGATCGGCAAGATATAGATTATCCATGTCGTAATCGAGGAGCGAAGAGGTGTTGTATGACGAGAGTGTCAAGCCGCCACCGAAATACTTATAGCTCTCGCCACCCCACGATGACTCCACGAAGATAGGTGTTGAAGTTAGCGATGTTGCGGCGTCCTGCCAGATGTAATCCTCGGTTACGAAAGCCGAAGAGTAGCTTTCGGTAGCCACATACTTGTTCCACGCCGCGCCCTCGAATGAGATCGTGGTGCGTTTAGGTGCTGCATCTTCATCCTTAGTGCAGGAGATCAAGGTTGCAAGGATTGCAACCGAAGCCAAAATTCTTGAAAAATTTCTCATAGCAAAAATGTTATTAAAGGTTTTACATAAAATTTTCCTTTCCAAAACATCTGCATGAGTCCACGCTCTACAAAAGAGACTAAAGCCAAAAGCGCACAAAGAGGAATTCCTTACTCAATCTTTCTTTCTCTCACAGCTTTCACTGCTCATCTCTCTTCCTTTCTCCCCCCCCCTTGTTACCGAAAAATGATTTACTTCGGGTGACAACAGCTCCGTTCGCCGCAGAACTCATAGCACATGCGTTGCAAGGCAGGTCTTCTGACTTGCTCCGAGCTAAGGCACCTTCCCGACCTTGAGGTCAGTGGTAAAAGAGAGCCTCACCCTCGATAGCTTACCCAAGCATAGAGTCCGATACGCTTAAAACGCACCCCCCCCTCTTAGGCAAAGGCTATGGAGCTTACAGCAGCGGGAACTGTACGGGATTCTCACCCGTTTCCCTTTTAATCTTCAGGGCGGCGAAGCCACCCTATGGAAGAACCATTGCGAAAACAAAGGTAGTGAAAATTATGTTTTGAACAACACTAAGCGGCAAAAAAATCTGCCTAAGAATCAAAACGAGGAGAAAAAATAAGTTTTTTTTACATTTTTTTGTAACTTTAACCACCCTTTGTGCGACTAATATAGTGAACAAGTGTTTTGAACTATTTAATAATCTAAAAGCAATTTAGTAATGTATATTCTGCAAGCGGAAAATGTGACCAAGCGTTACTCCGAACATACAGCTTTGGATAATGTCTCGATCCAGGTGCCTCAAGGCTCGGTATATGGTCTTTTGGGTCCTAACGGCGCGGGTAAGAGTACCATGATACGCGTGATAAACCGTATCACTATCCCCGATTCGGGACGTATCCTTTTCGATGGCAAGCCCATCACAGATGAAGATATCTATAAAATCGGCTACCTGCCCGAGGAGCGTGGTCTCTACAAGAAGATGAAGGTGGGCGAGCAGGCGATCTTCTTTGCCCGTCTGAAGGGACTCTCGCGCAAGGAGGCTATCGCGCGATTGCGTCAGTGGTTTATCCGCTTCGATTTGCAGGATTGGTGGAATCGTGCCGTGGAGGATCTCTCGAAGGGTATGGCGCAGAAGGTGCAGTTTATCTCTACCGTGCTTCACGAGCCTAAGCTTTTGATTTTCGATGAGCCATTTTCGGGTTTTGACCCCATCAATGCCAATCTTCTCAAGCAGGAGATCCTGCGTCTGAGGGACAATGGAGCTACGGTGATCTTCTCGACTCACAATATGTCGAGCGTGGAGGAGATTTGTGACCATATCACACTTATCAACAAGTCGCATAACATCCTGTCGGGCTCAGTTTCGGAGCTTCGCCACCGCTTTGGCGAGAATATCTTTATGGTGACATATCAGGGCGAAGAGGAGCTTCTCTCGAGCAACATGGGCTCGATGGCAGAGGTGCTGGATTGCCACAAGCAGGAGGATACGCCATACACCGTTGCCCGCATTAGCCTTAAGGAGGGTGTTTCGGTTCGAGATGCCATTGCGAAGTGTAACCAGACACTCGATCTTCGCTCCTTCCAGGAGGTGCAACCATCAATGAATGAGATTTTTATCCGTGCCGTAGAGGGTACGCTCTAAACAGATACAGTTATGAATAAGATCGGTATAATCATCGCTCGTGAGTTCAACGAGCGAGTACGCAAAAAGACCTTTATCATCACCACCATCCTTACGCCTATCCTGATGTTGGGTTTGATGGCGGCACCTACGCTGATGATGCTCTTCGCTACGGGCGACAGCAAAACCCTGCTGGTGGTGGATGAGAGTCAGATTATCGCGCCACAGCTTCAGGGTAATGATGAGCTTGAGTTTCTTCGAAGCGACCTCTCGTTGGAGCAGGCACGCGCAGATGAGAATGTCTTTGGAGTGTTGTGGATCGGCAAGGATGTGGTCGATAACCCATCGAGTGCCAAGCTCTATACCAACTCTTCATCTTCGATGACTCTGGAGGAGAATATCTCTTCTCAGATCGAGTCGGTCATCGAGAGCGAGCGTTTGAAGCGTTACGATATTGAGAATCTGGAGCAGATCTTGAAGGATGTGGAGGTCAACGTCATGCTCACCACCTACCGCAACGATGCCTCTGCCGTTGAGGGTGAGGCTGAGGAGGCAACCTCTTCGGTGGTCTCTTATCTGCTGGGACTGATCTTGGGCTTGATGCTCTATATGTTCCTCATCATGTATGGCTCGATGGTTATGACTTCGGTTATCGAGGAGAAGGGTAGCCGCATCATCGATGTGTTGGTGTCGAGTGCTTCGCCATTCCAGCTTATGATGGGTAAAATTTTGGGCGTGGCATCGGTTGCTGTCACTCAGATTGCCATCTGGGGCGTGCTGATCTGCGGCGTAAGTTCCATCATTATGCCTGCGCTCATGCCCGATGATATGGCTCAGACAATCTCTGCCGTGCAGAGTGGTGCTATGACTACCACCGAGGCAAACATCGATGCCGATATGTTATCGGCTCTGAGCTTCGCTTCCGATACAGGCTCGTTGATCATGATGTTCGTGTGGTTGCTCCTGTTCCTTGTGGGAGGCTTCCTCTTCTACTCGGCAATGTTTGCTGCCATCGGCTCGGCGGTGGACTCGGTGCAGGACTCTTCGCAGTTGCAGACTCCGATTATGATCCCTATTATCTTGGCTCTCATAATCTCTATGTCGGTGTCGAATGATCCTAATTCGGGATTGGTATTCTGGGGCTCGATTATCCCATTCACATCGCCTATCGTGATGATGACACGCATACCTTTCGATATTCCTACATGGGAGATTATCCTCTCGCTGGTGCTGCTCTATATCTCGGTTGTAGCTATGGCGTGGGTTGCGGGCAAGATCTATCGTGTGGGTATCTTCATGCACGGCAAGAAGCCTTCGCTCAAGGAGCTTATATCATGGATTAAGCAGTAGCCGTATAACAGGCGTTTTCGGCGTCATGCTTGCCCTTTGAAATCCTCGCATACGTTTCAGTATGCTGCGGTTTCTCAGGCTTCGCAATACCGAAGATCCACTTGTTATCCAACTTCATATCAAATAAACTTAAAGGTGCTGACCGAAAAGTCAGCACCTTTTTTGGTGGTGGTCTCCATCCATTATCACAACACAGGTTTTCTCAAGCTTCTAAACAAAAGTTTCTGCCACCTTTTGCCGCCAAAAGGGTGGCGCCAAAACGCTCGGTGCAGGCGTAACGCCTGCACCCGTTACGGGTGTAAAAAAACTGTCGCAACCCGAGGGTCGCGACAGTTCTATTTAATTAAGGTATAAACCCTGAGTGATTACTCAGTAGGGATATCCTTATTTACGTTCTTAGAGAAGAACAAACCGTAAGCGAGCATGTAAGCCAAGCTGATGATGATTACCCAGTAGCTCTGGATGAAACCAACGTAGTCTGCTGCAAGGTTCTGAACGAATGGGATGATACCACCACCACAGATCAAAGCCATGAAGATACCAGAAGCAACAGGAGTGTACTTACCCAAGCCCTCAGCAGCCAAGTTGAAGATAGAACCGAACATTACTGATGTGCAGAGACCGCAAAGGAACATAAATACCATGCTTACAGGAACCTGTGCATCGATACCAGGGATAGCCATCTTAACTGACTCAGGGATGAACATCTTGCACAAGATGAAGAGGATGTTAACAGAGCAAGCTACAGAAAGCATAGCCTTAGAAGATACCTTACCACCGATAGCACCACCGATCAAACGACCGATCATCATGCAGAACCAGTAGAAACCTACCAATGTACCAGCGATAGCAGGACCTACGCCCTCCAAACCAGACATGTAGAGGTTAGCTGTGTTAGGAATACCTACCTCAACACCTACATAGAAGAAGATAGCGATAGCACCCAAAACGAAGTGACGGAAAGACATTGGACCGTGTGGATCCTTCTTTACGTTACCAGCCTTGCGAGCAGCCTTCTCCTCAGCAGTCTCCATATGTGGCTCTGGAATCTTAGAAAGTGAGATCACGATGAATGCAACTGCGAAGATACCCATAGCGATCAACATTGCAGGAGCAGCATCACTTACGCTTGTGTTCTCAGTCACCTGACCACCGATCAAATAACCCAAGAGGATTGGAGCCAAAGTACCACCTACAGAGTTGCAAGAACCACCCAACTGAACGAGCTGGTTACCCTTGTTACCGCCACCACCGAGAGTGTTAAGCATAGGGTTAACAACGATGTTGAGCATAGTCATTGAGAAACCTGCGATGAAGGCACCCAATACGTAAACCTCGAATGAAGCTACGTAACCTGAGAGGAGCTGTACGCCCACACCCACGATACCTACTACTACGGCAGCCAACGAAGTGAACTTGTAACCCTTACGCTTAAGGATGATACCAGCAGGTACCCCCATGAAGGCGTAAGCGAGGAAGTTCGCCAAAGTACCCAACTGAGCCATGGCGTTAGATGCCTCAAACTGACTCTTAGCGATGATAGCCATAGAGCCTGCGAAATTGGTAACGAACGCGATCATGAAGAAGAGCATGAACATCACGGCAATAGCCAAGCCGTTACCTTTCTGATTTTGTCCCATAAAAAATTTTTTTAAAGTTTAATAATTGTGTTTATATAAATTGTTTATTTGCCTAAATTATTGGTCGCGCTGGGCAACGTATGCACAAAGGTTAATGAGCGAAGTGCGATATGGCGAATCCTCATACTCCGAGAGGATGCCGACCGCGCGATCTATATATTTCTGCATCGTACGTCTTGCCATAGCCACTCCTCCTGTTGCTTCGACCACTCCTTGCAGGAAATCTACCGCCTGCTCATCTTCGGCGCAAGCCGAGAGTCGCTCCATGATCTGCATTCGCTCCGCCTCGCTGCACTTCTCCAACACCTCGATCAGCGGCAGAGTGATCTTACCCTCTCGGAGGTCGTTGTTGGCAGGTTTACCAGTGCGAGCATCGCGGCTGTAATCCAAAATATCGTCCTGAATCTGGAAAGCCATACCCAATGCCTCGCCAAAACGGCGCATCTTTTGCTGATCTTCTCTCGAAGCCAATACCGATAAAGCACCTGCCGAAGAACTGATGCTGATCAGGCTGGCGGTCTTTTTGTATATGATTTCGAGGTAGTCGTTACGCGAAGTATCTTTGTCGGCTTGGTGCTGGCTCTGCAGGATCTCGCCTTCGCAGAGTGTAGCCATCGAGCCAATGATGTGGGATACTATATCGTATTGCGCGCTCTCCATGCCGTTTGCCATGGTGCGAGCCAAAAGATAATCGCCCAGAATCACGGCATTGCGACTCTGCCAGAGTGCATTTACCGAAGGGCGACCGCGTCTGAGGTCGGAGTTGTCGATCACATCATCGTGTATGAGCGAAGCCGTATGCATCATCTCGATGATCATCGCCGCCAGATATGTACGCTTGGTGCAGATGCGCTCTCCCGCGATCCACTCGCGTGAATTAGCCGAAGAGGTCAGAGCAGAGGTGAGCATGACGATCATGGGACGTATGTTCTTACCATGAGTAGAGAGAACATACTCCAACATCTGCGCCATCAGCTTGCTATCCGATTGGAATCGGCTCTTGAGGAACTCTTCGAAGGCTTCTATATCAGAAGCTATGGGAGTACGAATCGAATCAAGACTTATCATAAATGGACCATATACACAGTTTACTTTGCAAATATAGTAAATTTTCGCAATTAGATATTAAGAAGCTCTTGAAATTTTATTATAAAACGAATGTTTTTCGTAACTTTGACGCACAAATCGTAAATAAAATGAGTGTTAATTCTCCATATTTGAAAAAGTTTTGGACACTTTTATCGGTGTTACTGCTCTTTTTTGTTGTCTCGGCACTATATTTTGCGCCCCAACTTTCGGGTGACAAACTCATCCAGCACGATGTTCAACAATACGAGGGTATGTCGAAGGATATACTCTTGGAGCGAGAACTTTCGGGCGAGGATGCACAGTGGACAGGACGTATGTTTGGCGGTATGCCAGCTTTCCTGATCAACGTGAAGTATCCTGCTCAGGCGGTCAAAGGTACTATCGGTAAAATCTCCAATATAGTCGATATCCCTATCTCGCTGATGTTCTTTGCCATGACCGCCATGTGGGTGGCGATGTTGCTCTTCGGTGTGAATCCGTGGATCGGCGTGGTGGCGGCTTTGGCGTATGGTCTTTCGACATACTTCCTGCTCATTATCGGGGCGGGTCATATCACCAAGATGTGGGCTGCGGTCTATGCTCCGCTGATGGTTGCAGGATGTTATTATACGCTTCGTAAGAATATGTGGACGGGTGCGGTGCTGACTGCGCTCTTCACTTCGCTTGAGATCGGAGCCAACCATCCTCAAATCAGCTACTACTTCCTGCTTGTCATGGTGGCAATGTGGCTCAGCGAAGCCATCTATTCATATCGTCAGAGCCGTGTGAAGGATTTTCTCAAGCGTACGGCTGTTCTCGCTGCGGCGGGTGTAGTGGCGTTGGGATCCAACCTCTCGCCTCTGTGGTACACCATGCAACACACCAAAGAGACCACTCGAGGTGGCTCAGAGCTTGTCGAGCAGGGGGCAAAGAGTGGTCAACAGGGACTCGACATAGAATATGCTACGGCTTGGAGTTATGGTCGCTCGGAGTCGATGAATATGTTTATCCCCGATCTGATGGGTGGAGCCTCTACCGACACCTTCTCTGAAGATGGTGCGGTGGCTGAGGAGCTTAAGCAATACGGCTTGGAGGATTGGGCTACCATGTTGCCTCGCTATCATGGTGAGCAGCCCTATACGGCAGGACCTACATATCTGGGTGCTGCGGTGATCTTCTTGGCGATTTTCGCCCTCTTTGTTCTGCCTGCGCGTCAGCGTTGGTGGATCGTGGGAGTGAGCCTTTTGGCACTCTTCATGTCGTGGGGCTATCACATGATGTGGTTCTCGGAGTTGCTGTTTAACTATCTCCCGGGCTACGATAAATTCCGTGCCGTATCGACAGCGTTGGTCATCTTGCAGTGGAGCGTTCCTCTGCTTGCGGCGTTGGGCTTGGGCGAGTTGCTAAGTAAGGAGGCGGATGAGAAGCGTCTGCGCCGAGCCTTGAATTGGGCTTTGGGCTTAAGTTTAGGAGTGCTGGTTGTGGTGATTGTCGGCGGCAAAGGATTGGGCGATTTCGGTATGCAGCAGAGTGGCGAGCAGATGAGTGAGCAGTTCCGTCAGATCCTATCCGAGGAGGATGGCGGTCAGAAATATATCAAGCAGGGCATGCACGAGCAGATGGGCTGGGGCGTGGCTTCTGCCATGGCAGAGGAGCGCGCTGATGCCATGCAGGCAGATGCGTGGCGTTCGTTGCTCTTTGTGCTGCTTGCGGCGTGTGCTTTGGCAGGGTATATCTATCGCAAGATAATCCTCAAACCTTGGGTGTTGTGCGCCGTTTTGTCGGTGGTTGTGGTTGCCGATTTGGTCGATGTCGATATGCGTTATCTCTCGCACGAGAGCTTCGTTTCGGCACGTCAGGCTAAGATCCTGCCTACCGATGCCGATAAGGCTATTTTGCAGGATAAGGATTTGGGTTATAGAGTTCTGAATCTCACGGTGTCGCCATTCAACGATGCCACCACATCATATTTCCATCGCTCGGTGGGCGGCTATCATGGAGCCAAGCTCTCGCGCTATCAAGATATGATAGATCACTACCTCTCGAAGATGGATGAGGGGGTGCTGGATATGCTCAACGTGCGCTATATCATCGCTGGCGAGAAGGCAGAAGATGTAGTGCCACGCCAGAGTGCTTTGGGTGCGGCATGGATGGTGCAGAATGTGGTGCGTGCCGCTTCGGCAGCCGAGGAGATCGCACTCGTGGGGCAGGTCGATAAGCGTAATGTGGCTGTTGTGAGCGAGGAGTTTATGCCCAAGAAGCTCAGCTTCGGGCAGGGCGAGATCCGACTCGTGGAGTATCACCCACAATACCTCAAATATGAATATGAAGCCGATGCGGATGCTTTGGCAATCTTCTCGGAAATCTATACCCGTCAGGGATGGAGTGCGAAGATTGATGGCGTGGAGGTCGCTCCACTCAGAGCCGATTATATCCTTCGCGCTTTGGAGCTACCTCAGGGTAAACATACTGTGGAGTGGCATTACCGCGCACCACGCTGGAGCCTTGTTGAGGGTATTACGTTGGCGTTCTCGCTCACGATACTTGTATCTTTGGTATTAATTTTAATCTATTATATACGCAATGCGCGAAGACAAAAGAATCAGGCGTAAGGTACGCCGTTCCTATATGGTATCTACGGTGAGTATCTCGTTGGTACTCTTTCTGTTGGGCTCGGTGGGTTATATGCTCACTGCGGCACTCTCTACGGCTCATGCCCTGCGTGGTAGCATCACCCTTTCGGTGGAGCTCGACTCCAAGATGGAGCAGGCTTCGAAGGATGCTCTGCAAAAGAGTCTGTCAGATATGGAGGGCGTTAGCGCGGTGGAGTTTGTTAGCCGTGAGGAGAAGATCGAGGATGAGGAGTTCCGCCGTATGTTCGCATCCGAGATTGAGAGCATCTTGGCGGAGAATCCGTTGCGAGATAGCTTCGAGGTGGGAATCTCGACCTCCGATAAGCAAAAGCGAGATCAGATGGTGGATAAAATCTCGGCTCTGGATGGGGTGGTATATGTTGCATATCCCGCTTCGACCATCGAGCAGCTGCACTCGACCATCAATCGCATCACCATCATCCTGATCGCCTTCGGCGGTGCGTTGCTGATTATCTCGCTTATCCTGCTCAACAATACTATCCGCCTTGCCATATTCTCGCGCCGTTATCTGATCAATACGCTCAAATTGGTGGGTGCTACCAAGTGGTATATCATGCGCCCATTCCTCTCGACAGCTGCCAAGCAGGGTTTCTGGTCGGGAGTCTTGGCGAGCCTGTTGTTTGGTGCTGCGTTGGCTGGTCTGAGTGAGGCTATGCCTGAGATTATCTCGATGAGCGAGGTGGTGAAAATCGGCATCATCGTGGGTGTTATGATCCTCGGCGGTTTGCTTATTTCAATACTCTTTACGACCTTTGCAGTCGGAAAGTTTGTTAACATGAAGTCCAATAAGATATATCTCTATTAAGATGAAGATGATAGATAATTTGCGTAAAAAGTTCTCTAACGTGGAGGATCAGCACGATGAAAAGATGCCTCTTGCCATGAAAAATTATGTGCTAATCGCCGTGGGCATGGTCATCATACTCATTGGTCTGTTGCTCATGGCGGGTGGCGGTAGCGATGACCCCAATGTCTTTAGTTACGAAATGTTCTCATGGCGCAGAATCACTTTGGCTCCGATCCTTATCGTGGGCGGTTTTGCCTTTGAGATCTATGCCTTGATGAAGCGTTTTTAAATCCGATTAGAATAAAATAGATAACCCATGTCAATAATTGAAGCAATCATTCTCGGTATAGTGCAGGGTCTTACCGAGTTTCTTCCCGTATCGAGCAGCGGTCACCTCCAGATCTTTAAAGCACTTATGGGTGTCGAGATCGAGGAGAATCTTGCCTTTGATGTCACCTTGCACGCTGCTACAGTCCTCTCTACCATTGTGATCTTGTGGTCGGAGGTTAAACGTCTGTTCGTAGGACTCTTCTCGCGCCATTTCAATGAGGAGCAGGCTTATATCCTGAAACTTGTGCTTTCGATGATCCCAATCGGCATAGTTGGTTTCGCGCTGAAGGATCAACTCAACGCCATGCTTGAGTCTCCATATATCTTGAGCTATGTGGGTGGCGCGTTGTTGCTCACAGCCGTGTTGCTGGCTTTTGCATACTATGCTCATCCACGTCAGAAGGAGTCGATCTCTTATCGCGATGCCTTCATCATCGGTCTTAGTCAGGCGGTAGCAGCCATGCCCGGTCTTTCTCGCTCGGGCACTACCATCGCTACAGGTCTGTTGCTCGGTAACAAGAAGGAGACGATGGCGCAGTTCTCGTTCCTGATGGTGCTGGCTCCAATTTTGGGCGAGATGTTCCTTAATCTGATCAAGGGCGAGGTGGTCTTCTCTTCGATTGGCGTAGTGCCTATGATGGCAGGCTTTATCTCAGCGTTTGTGGTGGGATGTCTGGCATGTAAGTTTATGATCAATATTGTCAAGCGAGGCAAGCTCATTTGGTTTGCCGTGTATTGCGCTTTGGCGGGCATGGTAGCTATTATCACTAATTTGGCATAAAGCGGGGTATGGCAATGAATGAATCTTTGCGTGGTGTAGTCTTCTCGGAGGGCTACATCGCTGTTATTGATAAACCTTTGGAGTGGACCTCTACCGATGTGGTGCGCAAGATCAAGTATCAGCTTATCAATCGTTTGGGTTATAAGAAAATCAAGATCGGTCATGCTGGTACGCTCGACCCATTGGCTACAGGCGTGTTGCTGGTATGTATCGGCAAGGCTACCAAGATGGTCGATGCCCTGCAAGCCGAGGAGAAGGAGTATGTGGCGGAGTTGGAGTTGGGAGCCTCTACCCCCAGCTACGACATGGAACATGAGATAGACCAACGCTATCCCACCGAGCATATCACACGCCAGATGATCGAGCAGGCACTCAAGGATCTGTCGGGCGAGCGTTTGCAAGCCTCACCTATCTATTCGGCTAAGAAGGTTGAGGGTGTCAGAGCCTATGAATTTGCCCGCGCGGGCGAGCAGGTCGAACTGAAGAAGGCACTCATCAACATCTACGAGATGGAGATCTTGGAGTTTGAGATGCCACGTCTGAAGATTCGCGTACGTTGTAGCAAGGGTACTTACATCCGTTCTTTGGCTCACGAAATCGGTCAGGCGGTGCAGAGTGGAGCATACCTCAGATCGCTGCGCCGTACACGAAGTGGCGGTTTTACGGCAGAAAATGCCTATGAATTGCAAAATTTTTTAGAAAAGTTACAAGAGTGTGAAACAAAATAGAGTTTTTTTCGTATAACTATTTGATATATGTCTGTTTTTGGACGAATCACACTTGATCCTATAGGTTAAAATTATGAAACTATCTCAGTACGGATATGAATACTCTGCCGACATGTTGGCTAAGTATCCGACCGACAATCGAGACGACTCTCGATTGATGGTTTTGAATCGTGCCGATGGTACAATAGAGCATCGCACCTTCAAAGATATTATCGATTATTTCGATGAGAAGGACCTCTTTGTCTTCAACGACACCAAAGTCTTCCCTGCGCGTCTGCGTGGTAATAAGGAGAAGACAGGAGCAGAGATCGAAATTTTTCTTCTGCGTGAGCTTAATCAGGAGCTACGTCTGTGGGACGTGTTGGTGGACCCTGCGCGTAAAATCCGTATCGGCAACAAGCTCTATTTCGGCGATGACGATATGATGGGTGCCGAGGTTATCGACAACACCACTTCGCGAGGTCGTACCCTGCGATTCCTCTATGACGGCAGTTACGAGGAGTTCAAGCAGGCTCTTTATAATCTGGGCGAGACTCCACTCCCACGTTGGGTGCGTGAGCAGGTTGAGCCAGAGGATAATGAGCGTTATCAGACCATCTTCGCCAAGAATGAGGGTGCTGTTGCAGCTCCTACGGCAGGTCTGCACTTCTCGAAGCACCTTTTGAAGCGCATGGAGATCCGCGGTATCGACTCGGCGTTCATCACTCTGCACGCTGGTCTGGGTAACTTCCGTACCGTAGATGTTGAGGATCTGTCGAAGCATAAGATGGATTCTGAGCAATACTTTGTCAGCGAGCAGGCTTCCGAGCAGGTTAATGCAGCCAAGAGTGCTGGTCATAAGGTGGTTGCTGTCGGCACTACCGTTATGCGTACTCTGGAGACTGCGGTCTCTACAGGCGGCATGATCACTCCTCAGGAGGGCTGGACCAATAAGTTCATCTTCTGTCCATACGATTTTACTGTGGCAGATGCTATGGTGTCGAACTTCCAGCTACCATACTCCACTCAGTTGATGATGGTGGCAGCTTTTGGTGGATATGATTTGGTTATGAATGCCTACAAGATCGCCAAGGAGGAGGGTTATCGTTTTGGAACTTATGGCGATGCGATGCTGATTCTTTAGAAAATTTTTATTATCTTTGCACATTAATAAACCTCAATAGTCATGGCTTCACGCAAAATACTTTACGTTTGTCAGGAGATTATGCCATATCTTCCGGAGACTGAGCTTTCGAGCTTGAGTCGCCACTTGGTGCAGGCAATGCAGGAGCGAGGTAACGAGATCCGCACCTTCATGCCCCGATATGGTTGTATAAACGAAAGACGCAATCAGTTGCATGAAGTAATCCGTTTGTCGGGAATGAACCTTATCATTGACGACAACGACCACCAGCTTATCATCAAGGTGGCTTCTATTCCTTCAGCCCGTATCCAGATCTATTTCATAGACAACGATGATTATTTCTCACGCAAGGCTACCTTCACCGATGAATCGGGTGAGGAGTTTGCCGACAACGATGAGCGAGCAATCTTCTTTGCCAGAGGAGTTTTGGAGACGGTCAAGAAACTCAATTGGTCGCCTACGGTAGTGCATTGTATGGGTTGGATGTCGGCAGTTATGCCGATCTACCTGAAGCGCATCTTCCACGATGAGCCTCTCTTCAAGGATGTCAAGGTGGTTGTGTCGCTTGCCGATGATAAATTCGTTAAGCCGTTCAATGCAGAGTTCAACCAGCGAGTGATTAAAGAGGGTGCAAATGATGCAAAACTCGAAGAATTGACTCATCCTTCATACGAAAACCTCTATCGCTTCGTTATAGATTATGCCGATGGCGTAGTTGTAGCTTCGGCAAATGCGGATAAGACTCTTGTCGAGTATGCACGCCAGAGTGGTAAGCCTATGCTTGAGTGGGAGGATCCTCAGAGCGCGGAGTTTTTTGATAATTATAACCGTTTCTATGAAAATCTTTAACAAAGGAGTGAGATATATAGCACTTTTTGCAATCGTATTGGTGACAATACTTGGCGGATGTACCACCGTTGCGGACTACTCGTTGGGTGAGGAGTTTGCTCCAGGACATCAGCAGATGGTCATGCGCCACAGAAGTTATAAGGGAGGTATGCTGAAGGAGACTGATGTTGCCGATACCCCTTGCAAGGTCTTTGAGGCGCGTCTTTTTAAGACCGATAGTATCACCTCAGGTTCGTTGAAAAGACTTTATCTTGGTTTGCAGCATAACGAGCGTTTCGGTACTCGTAAACTCGCTTTCGCGAGCCAATATCTTTTCGATACTCCTGTTCACGACTCGGTAGGTTTCGGCTATCGTCCCGTATATGATTCGGCGGTATTCCTGCTTTCGGTTGATACCATTGTGGGTGATACCATGAAGCCTATGAAGTTCAATGTCTATGCCTTGGAGGAGAGTATCTTCAAGGGTCATAGCGACTCTATCTACTTTGTGACCTACGACCCTCGCCAGAGCGGTCAGCTTTCGAAGAGTGCCGAGCCAATTTTCACCTTCATGTTCCCCGACCATACCAAAGGTGTCTATACCACATCTTCGGGTGTGCGTATGCAGGAGACTGCGGCTACCAAGTCCTTCATCGACCATATCTTCTGTCGTAAGCAGTTGGATAGCAATGGTCTGGCTAACTATCAGGTGAGCAACTATCAGTCGGATTCGGCTTTTGTTACCAACTTCAAGGGCATCTATGTCGAGCCAGCATACGATAAGCCACAGGATGGCGAAGGTGTGGCATTTATCTTGAATCCATCTTCTACAGGTTTCCAACTCTATGGTCGTACACGTAATGCAGGTCATGATGCTGATCTGTTGACCGATACCATCTCTATCGGCTATATCTGCTACGATGCTCAGGCTGTGGATAAGTATGGTAATAACAGCGCACAGTCCGTAAAGTTCAATTATGAGGATAGCGAGTTGGCAAATATCGCCATGTCGGAGAAGGAGCAAGATCGCCCTGAGGTTCATTTGGGCTTCGTGTCGGGTTGCGGCGGAGTGATGACCGAGCTTACTTTTACGGATGAGTTCCTCTATTCGCTCGCTACGGTATGTGATGGTGGAGAGTATCGCTCTGTTGCAGTAAATCAGGCTTCGCTCAAGTTCTATGTCGAGGATGCCGATTACGACTACACCAAGCTCGATCCTATCAAGATGGCAGATAAGTTGGATACCTCTATCTCGCGTCTGGGATTGTATTACAATTACAAGAAGTTGAACCCCGTCATCGACTACCTCTACACCCAAGAAAGCAATGGCTCGTTGTATTACAACGGCTATATGAATCGCTCGTTGGCGTGCTACAATATGAACGTATCTTCCTATATGCAGGAGCTGATGAATGGAGTCATCTCGCTGGAGAGGGAGGCGGACGGCACTTTGGATTTCGAGAAGTTGAAGGTTCCGCGTAAGATATATCTCGCCCCTGAGGCTTATGATCGTTTTACACTCAACAATACAATCATACAGGGTGGAGATGCCGAGCAGAGCAAGGCAAGTATCTCGGTAGATATCACATACACGTTGGTAAAATAGTTTAGTAGAAATTATACGACAAACCTAACTCTGCGGAGCTTAGGTTTGTTCGGTTAAGATATATATTGGAAATGCAAGAAAATTTAGTCATCGTAGAGTCCCCTGCCAAGGCTAAAACCATCGAGAAATTTTTGGGTAAGGACTACGTTGTTAAGTCAAGTTTCGGACATATCCGTGACCTCTCTAAAAAGGGCTTGGGTGTGAAGATCTCGGAGAGTTTTTCGCCCGATTATGAGATTCTGCCCGACAAGCGTAAGGTCGTAGATGATCTGACTAAACTCTCTCAGCAGGCTAAGACCGTATGGTTGGCATCCGATGAGGACCGCGAGGGAGAGGCAATCGCATGGCACTTGGCTGAGGTACTCGATTTGCCTGAGGATAAGACCAAGCGCATTGTTTTTCATGAGATTACCAAAAACGCCATACTCCACGCTATCGAGAATCCTCGTACGATAGATATGAATCTGGTAGATGCCCAGCAGGCACGCCGCGTCTTGGATCGTATCGTGGGCTTTGAGCTCTCGCCCGTATTGTGGAAGAAGGTTAAGCCAGCTCTTTCGGCGGGACGTGTGCAGTCGGTTGCAGTACGTCTGATCGTGGAGCGCGAGCGTGAGATCATCGCCTTCAATTCTACTCCATACTTCCGTGTTGTGGCTCAGTTCTATCCCGCTTCGGATGAGAGCAAGACTCTCTTCAAGGCGGAGTTGAATCGCCGTTTCGAGACCAAGCAGGAGGCAGAGGCGTTCTTACAGAGCGCAGTGGGGGCATCGTTCAGCGTCTCTAAGGCTGAGGAGAAGCCCATGAAGCGTTATCCTGCAGCACCTTTCACCACCTCTACCTTGCAGCAGGAGGCGGGACGTAAGTTGGGTATGTCTGTTGCGCAGACCATGTCTGTTGCGCAGCACCTCTATGAGCAGGGACTTATCACCTATATGCGTACCGACTCGGTGAATCTCTCGGCTCAGGCTATTGCACAGTGTAAGCAGGAGATTACCAAGCACTTCGGCGAGAAGTACTCTTCGGCTCACAACTATAAGACCAAGACCAAGGGCGCGCAAGAGGCTCACGAGGCTATCCGCCCATCATATATCGACAGAGTCGAGATCGAGGGTACATCTACCGAGAAGCGTCTCTATGACCTTATCTGGAAGCGTACGGTAGCTTCGCAGATGGTTGCTGCCGAGGTGGATCGCACCACCATTGTGATCGACCAGCAGGGTAGCCAGAATCAGTTTATCGCCAGCGGCGAGGTAGTACGTTTCGATGGTTTCCTGCGTCTCTACTCAGAGTCGGTGGATGAGGATCAGCAGAAGGAGTCTTCGGAGGAGGGCTTGTTGCCAAAGATGGATGTGGGCGATCAGGTGATCTCTACCCAGATCGTAGCTACCGAGCGATTTACAGCAGCACCTCCACGCTACAATGAGGCATCGTTGGTAAAGCGACTCGAGGAGTTGGGTATCGGACGCCCATCTACCTATGCGCCTACAATCACTACCATCATCAATCGTGGATATGTCGTTAAGCAGAGCACCGATGCTCAGAAACGCCAATATACAGCTCTGACACTCTCCTCATCGGGCAAGATCAGTGAGAAGCGTCTTACCGAGAGCTTCGGCAAGGAGAAGAACCGCCTTGCACCAACCGACATCGGTATGGTGGTGAACGACTATCTGGAGCGTCAGTTTATTGACATCATGGATTATAACTTCACGGCCAGCGTGGAGAAGGAGTTTGACCATGTTGCCAACGGTGAACTCACATGGCGTGAGATGATCACCCGCTTCTACTCTCCATTCCACGTTCAGGTGGAGAAGGCTTTGGAGACTCAGACCGATAAGGATGCCCAGAGCCGATTCTTGGGCATTGATCCTCAGAGTGGTAGAGAGGTTAAAGCTCGTATCGGACGCTATGGTCCTATGGTCGAGATCGTTGCCGAGGAGGGCGGTAAGGCTCAGTTCGCTTCGCTGAAGAAGGGACAGCTCATCGAGTCGATCACTCTGGAGGAGGCTTTGGAGCTCTTCAGCCTGCCACGCAACTTGGGTAAGTATGAAGGTCAGGATCTTATGGTCGGCATAGGACGCTTCGGACCTTACGTGCGTTACGGCAATTCGTTCGCTTCGTTGGCAAAGAGCGATGATCCATACACCATCCAGTATGAGCGTGCTGTGGAGCTTATCGCCGAGCAGAAGGCTCAGGCAGCCGCTGCGGCAGCACCACTCAAGACCTTCGAGGAGGATAAGAACATGCTTATCAAGAGTGGTCGTTATGGAGCTTATATCGCCTATAAGGGCAAAAACTATCGCTTGCCACATGGTCGCAAGGTCGAGGATCTGAGCTTCGAGGATTGCAAGCAGATCGTTGAGAGTCAGAAAAAGACCAAAAAGTAGTGCGTCAGCGAGCCTGAGGGGTAGTATCGAGTGAAAGAAAATTTTAATACCTAAAAAATAATACTATGAAGAAATTTTTGCTTTTGGCAGCCGTATTGTTCGGCATGGCGGTAGCTGTTTCTGCACAGGAGGGCTATCAGTTTACAGACAAGAAGGTGGTTAAGACTGTACCTATCACCAATCAGTATCGTAGTGGTACCTGCTGGTGCTTCTCTACTCTTTCATTCTTGGAGGAGGATATCATCGCTTTCGGTGGTGAGGAGATGACACTTTCGCAGATGTGGGTTGTTCGCCACGCTTACTTCGACAAGGCAATCAAGTATGTTCGTTTGCACGGTAACTTGAACTTTGCTGTAGGTGGTGCTGCACACGATGTTACAGAGATGATCGCTAAGTATGGTATCGTACCATTGGAGGCATACCCAGGTTATAACTATGGTACTACAATGCCTGAGTTCGGCGAGATTGACGCTGTTTTGAAGGGTTATGTAGATGCTATCATCAAGAACGAGAATGGCAAGCTCACAACTGCTTGGATCAACGGTTTGAACGCTATCCTCGATACTTACTTCGGTGTTCGTCCAGAGAAGTTCACTTATAAGGGTAAGGAGTACACTCCAAAGTCATTCGCTGAGTCTTTCCCAGTGAAGATGGAGGACTATATCGAGATCACATCTTACACTCACCACCCATTCTACTCAACATTTGCTCTTGAGGTGCCAGATAACTGGATGTGGGGCGAGATGTATAACCTTCCTATGGAGGAGATGATGCAGGTTGTAGATGCTACTTTGGAGGCTGGTCACCCTGTAGCTTGGGGAACAGACGTTAGCGAGAAGGGCTTCGTAGGTCGCAAGGCTATCGGTATCATTCCTGAGGAGGCTGACAAGAATATGGTAGGTTCTGACGCTGAGCGTTGGGGCAAGCTCTCTGCATCTGAGAAGGAGGCTGAGATCTATAGCATGAAGGAGCCTGTAAAGGAGAAGACTATCACTCAGCAGATGCGTCAGGAGGCTTACGACAACTACCAGACAACAGATGACCACGGTATGGTTATCGTAGGTACTGCTGTAGATCAGAAGGGCAACCCATTCTACAAGGTTCAGAACTCTTGGGGTGAAGGCTCACCATACAAGGGCTTCTACTACTTCTCTCGTCCATTCGTAGAGTACAAGACTATGGATGTGATGGTACACAAGAGCATGGTACCAAAGGAGATCTTGAAGAAGATGGGTCTTAAGTAGTCATTAAGTATTAAGTCGATAGCTCCCCATTAGGGAGCGCATAGCCCGCCATTTCTGGCGGGCTATGTTTGTTTGTGTAATGGTGCAGAACTGCAGAGTTGTTACCTGCACAATCTGCTAATCCACATCGCGAAGAGTTTGTCGGTCACGGAGTAAACCTTGTTTATCTCGGTAATATAATCCTTTTCGAGTAACTTCTTTGATGCAGCCTGTACCGAACTTGCCGATGGTAGGCTGTGGCGTTTGATAAAATCTGCCGAAGTTATGCCTCTCGCCTCATCATCTTTGGCGATGGCGTAGAGTAGAGCCTTCTGCTTCTCTGGAATGTTCGACAGAATCTCTCGGAAGATAGTGTCGTTTGATGCCACCATATTTTCGATAGCATCCTCAATAATCTCTCGGGTACACTCTTCGCCTTCCGATGTGTCGGCAAAAGCCTCGTTGAATGTTCGCTGGATATAGTAGGTGTGTCCCTTAAAAAGACGATAAACCCACTCCACATTTTCAGGTGCAATGTAGCGATTTCGCTTCTCAAAATGTCCGCACACAAACGGTATATATATTTCGGGAGCGATAGCCCTCAACTCCAACAAATCGGCACTATTATAGAAAGGGCGAGCCGATGAAGTAAACATCTCCTGCATCATATGTCGCTCGCTGCCCGCAAAGATAAAATTGCAGTTGCCAAGTTTCTGAATATGGGTACGCAACAACGCCTCGATATTCTTCTCGGGATATTTGCCTATCTGCTGGAACTCATCAATGGCAACGATGCATGGCTTGTCGGCTTCGGCAAGGTAACGAAATATCTCATCAAGCGTATATTCTGGTCGCTCAATATCGCCCAACTCTACATTAAATGTTGGCATATTGGTTATAGGGTCAAAGCCAAACTTCCCATTTATAGACCTTATGGTCTGGATAAAGAGTGATGCCATCTTGCGACTGCGGGGCAACAATGTGTCGTAAATCGTACGCCCAAGCAGGTAGGTAAACTCTCTGAGACTTGTGGTGTGGAGAATGTCGATAAAGAATGTGTAATACTCTTCGGCAATCTGCGGTTTGTCATAACAGAACTGGATTAGTCCCGTCTTACCCATACGACGGGGCGAAATGATAACAAGGTTGTTACCATTGGTGATGGTCTTTATCACTCTTGCCGACTCGGTTACTCGATCGCAGAAATACTCCGCCTCAATCTTTCCTGTAACTACAAAGGGGTTGTTTACTCTTGCCATAGCCCAATATTTTTATGCAAATATAATTATTCAAAACAAATAATGCAAATCGAATAATCAATAATCTCGCCAGCAAACGCAAAAAAGGAGTCCCGAAAGACTCCTTAATTATGAATTTTAATCCACCACAAGGGTGGTTTTTCTCCGTCTCGGCTCGGCATAGTGTACAAGTACCCTCTGCTCTTGCCTTAATGGCGGCGTTGAATTCTTGTTACTCCCACTCGATTGTTGCCGATGGTTTTGGTGACATATCGTAGCATACACGGTTTACAGTTGGCACCTCATCCAAGATACGCTTGGTGATGCGATCCAACACCTCCCAATCGATATGCTCGATAGTTGCTGTCATGGCATCAATAGTATTTACGGCACGGATAATCACAGGCCAATCGTACGAACGAGCGTTGTTGCGTACACCTACCGACTTGAAGTCAGGCACAATGGTGAAATACTGCCAAACTTTCTTATCCAACCCAGCCTTTGCGAACTCCTCGCGAAGGATTGCATCACTCTCGCGCACTGCCTCCAGACGATCGCGAGTGATAGCACCCAAGCAGCGTACGCCCAAACCCGGTCCTGGGAATGGCTGACGGTAAACCATCTCGTATGGCAAGCCGAGCTCCACACCGCAAGCGCGCACCTCATCCTTGAAGAGCTGCTTGAGTGGCTCAACCAAACCGAACTTCATATCCTCTGGCAGACCGCCTACATTGTGGTGAGACTTCACCATCTTGGCAGTCTTTGTACCACTCTCCACGATGTCGGGATAGATTGTACCCTGACCGAGGAAGTCGATGCCATCCAACTTACGAGCCTCCTCCTCAAATACGCGGATGAACTCCGAGCCGATGATCTTACGCTTCTGCTCAGGATCCTCAACACCCTCCAACTTAGTCAGGAAACGATCCGTAGCATCTACATAGATCAGGTTGGCGCAAAGCTGGTTGCGGAATACCTCCACCACATTCTCCGACTCGCCCTTGCGCATCAGACCGTGGTTAACATGCACACAAACAAGATTCTCGCCGATAGCCTTCAACAAGAGTGCTGCCACAACCGATGAGTCAACACCTCCCGAGAGAGCCAACAACACCTTCTTGTCACCCACCTGCTGGCGCACAAGCTCCACCTGATCGGCAACAAAGTTCTTCATGTTCCAGTTAGCCTCAGCCTTGCAAGTATCGAATACGAATGACTTGAGAGCCTGCTTGATAGCCTCCTCATCATCGTTGAACTGCTCCAACTTCACCTCACACTTAGCCTTAGCGTGACCTGCGGCGATAACGGGATAGCCTGCTTCGTAGATCTCTGGCAGAACATCAATCTCCACACCATCAATCACATTGTTTGGTCCGCCATTGATGATCACACCCTTCACATTTGGCAGAGCCTGTAACTCATTCTTAGTAATATCGTGTGGGTAGATCTCACTATACACACCCAACGCACGGATCGCACGAGCCACAACAGTATTCTCGTGGCTACCCAGATCCAAGATAACAATCATGTCCTGTTTCATTGTAATTTATCTTTTATACCTTCTTTTTTTGATTAAAAAAGCTCGACTCGCAGTAATGCGTAGTCGAGCCTAAGTCATGTTACTGACCGCGAGAGTAGTTAGGAGTCTCGCTTGTGATGGTAATGTCGTGAGGGTGATTCTCAACCACACCGTTAGATGTGATGCGCACGAACTTAGCACTCTGCAACTTATGGATAGTTGCCGCGCCGCAGTAACCCATGCCCGACTTGATACCTCCGATCAGCTGATATACAGTCTCTGCCAACGAACCCTTGAATGGTACTCGACCAACGATACCCTCTGGTACGAGCTTCATGGCATTGTTCTCTCCACCTTGGAAGTAACGATCGCTTGAGCCAGCCTTCATGGCATCGATAGAACCCATACCACGATATGTCTTGAACTTACGACCATTATATATGATAGTCTCACCCGGAGACTCCTCAGTACCTGCAAACATCGAACCAACCATCACGCAGTCGCCACCAGCAGCCAACGCCTTCACGCAGTCGCCCGAATAACGCAGACCTCCATCGGCGATTACAGGAATTCCGCTACCCTTGATAGCCGAAGCCACATCGTAGATGGCTGTAAGCTGAGGAACACCTACACCAGCGATGATGCGTGTAGTACAGATCGAGCCAGGACCGATACCCACCTTTACACCATCGGCACCTGCCTCTACCAACATCTTGGCAGCCTCGGCAGTAGCGATGTTACCCACCACAACATCCAACTCAGGATAGTGTGACTTGATATTCTTCAATGCTGTGATGATATTCTTCGAGTGACCGTGTGCCGAGTCCAAAACTACGGCATCTACGCTCTCGGCAACCAAAGCCTTCACGCGATCCAACACATCTGGAGTGATACCCACACCTGCAGCTACGCGCAAACGACCCTTGGTATCCTTGCAAGCATTAGGATGATCCTGAATCTTGGTGATATCCTTATAAGTGATAAGTCCGATGAGCTTGCCGTGATCATCCACCACAGGCAACTTCTCGATCTTGTTCTTGAGCAAAATATCAGATGCCTTCTCCAACTCGGTAGAGTGAGTAGTGATGATATTCTCCTTTGTCATCACATCATCTATCAAACGGCTCATGTCGCGCTGGAAACGAAGGTCTCGGTTGGTAACAATACCGATCAACATATTGTCGTTATCCACCACAGGGATACCACCGATCTTGTTCTCAGACATGAGTTTCAAAGCATCACCCACAGTCTGATCCTTCGAAATAGTGATAGGATCATAGATCATACCATTCTCGGCACGCTTCACGCGGCGTACGTGGGCAGCTTGCTCGGCAATCGACATATTCTTATGGATCACACCGATACCACCCTCTCTGGCAAGAGCAATAGCCAGACGAGCTTCCGTAACGGTATCCATGGCAGCCGAAACAATAGGGATGTTTAGTTTGATATTGCGCGAAAAACGGGTCTCGGTAGAGACTGTACGCGGCAAGACTTCTGAGTAGGCGGGTACGAGCAACACATCGTCAAAGGTTAAACCTGTAGACTGTACCCTTTCATCTATGAATGACATAATCGTACTTGGGTTTTTGTTGCCCACAAAGTTAAGCATATGAAATGAGAATTCAAAATTCAGAATTCAAAATTCAAAATTATTTTTTCATATTTCTTTACTTTTTCGTGCCTCAGCACCCGTAACGGGTGTTTTATTAGTGGGGAAGCTATTCTTGCTAAAGGGTGTTTAGCAAGATGATTTAATAAAACAGGTCTTAGACCTGTCACTCCACCGAAGCCATTAGGCTGAGGATTGGAGTCTCTAACGAAAATCTGAGTGTAGAGATGCCAATCATCGGGCTTTCAGCCCTCTGTGGTATGACCACCCCTAAGGGGTGTTTTATGAGGGGGATGCAATGGGAATTAAAAAGTGCCAACCTTTTCGGGGTTGGCACTCTAAAACATCTTTACGCTAAACGCTATGCCTCGGCAATAGCCTTTACGATGGCTTTCATCTCATCGTACTGACGCTCCATGCTCTGCAAGAGCTTGTACTGAGCATGAGTACGTACCAAGTTATGCTCAGCGTATGCTGTCTTGTAATACTTGTCGCCGTCAATGTAATCCATCAAGAAACGCAATACCTGCTCGAAAGTGATGTAACGAGCCGAGAAAGCCAGATAATCCAACTCACTCTGTACCATTGTAGCCTTCTGCTGTGAAAGATAACCCTCGGCGTATGCCTTGAACATCTCGATGCTCATCTCTACGTTATCCAAGTTTTTGTCATCCTCGGCACCTGTGTTGGTGTATGAACGGATGGCGTCACCGAAGTCATTGAGCGAAGTAGAGCTCATCACAGTATCCAAGTCGATGGCGCACAATACATTGCCTGTAGCCTTGTCGAAGAGGATGTTGCTGATCTTAGTGTCGTTGTGAGTAACGTGAGTAGGGATTGTTCCATCCTCTACGAGTGACCAGAAGTCGAGCATCTCCTTGCGGCGTGACTCCACCCACGAGATCTCCTCCTGCAACTCCTTGACTCTGCCCACAGGGTCGGCTGCGATGGTCTCATCCCATTGCTGGAAACGCCAGCGGATATTGTGGAAGCCCTTGATAGTCTCATTCAGCGGCTTGTCGAAGTCTGCCAGCAAAGCCTGGAAGCGTCCGATACCCACACCGCCCTGATATGCCAATTCAGGAGAGTCTGCACGGTCGAAGCTCGAGGTCTCAGGGATAAAGAGACATACTGCCCAGAAGTTACCCTCCTCCTCTACATAGAGCTTACCATCTTTAGCTGGAATCACGGTGAGAGTCTCGCGCATAGGGTCTGCCACCTTCTGCTTGATATGCTCTGTTACCGCCTTGATATTATCCATCATGCCCGGTACGTCTGGGAATACCACATGATTCTTGCGCTGGAGGATGTAGTTGGGATTATCGCCTTCGGTCTTTACGATGAAAGTGTCGTTGATAAATCCCTCGCCCAGAGGTTTGATTGTCTCGATCGTGCCCTGCAACTCGAATTGCTCGGCAATAGCTAATAGTTTCTCTTGTGTCATAGGTTATAGTATCTTTAAGTATTAATTTCTATCCGAGTATCGCCTCCCCGAAGAATTCAGGGCAGTGGAAGTTGGGCTGATCCAGCTTGATCGGGTTCCAACTCAGGAAGTGCATATCGTCACACTTGTCACCACACTTGTAGAGGTTCAGTCTCAGGCTCTCAGGCGCGCGATCCAAGCCCAAGATGGAGAATGGGATGATCACCACCATCCACCAGCGTTGATCCTCGCCACGCGAGTCAATGATATCGTGAGGGATTGAGCCGAAACGGCGTATCTGCGCGAGTTTCTCCTCTGAGAAATGCTCGGCATCGGTGCGTGAGTGGCGGAACGCCGCCAAGATGGTACCCACGCAATTAATCTCGAAGTTAAAAAAACCTTCGCCTTTGGGGTTGGCGATAAACAACTCCACGCAGCTATCCTCCCACACAGGACCATTGTCCTCCAATGTCACGGCACGCACATGACGCTCCTCGACATCATACATCACTGCCAGCGCATCGTCCGAATGAGCGATGCGGAATGATACTTTAGGTGCATAGGGATACTCAGCCCAATTAAGACTTTGGATAGGGTGGCTCTCCAACCTGTCGCGCATTACAAGGCGCACCTCATCGTTGTGGAACTGCTCGATTTTGCGTACAAAACGGGCTTCAATGAAGTTGTGATCGGCACGTGTGGCTTGAGCCTTGGCTGCAAGTTCAAGAATCTGTTTCATCGTCTTTTTGTAGCTAAAAGGTCATTTAACATTCAAAGTTAATAAACTCTTCTCAAAAAGACAATAGCTTGGGGCGAGAAAATTTTGCGTTGAAGTCGTTTTTACGATTTATTAATATGCTTTATCACTGCTTTAAATAGCAATACTGCCGCACCTCCTGCCACCAATCCAGTAAGCGCACCGAGCAGGATATCCATCGGGAAGTGGTATGCCAGATAGATTCGTGAGTAGCAGGTTGCAACTACTGCCGTAGCCATCGTCCACCCGAACCAAGCTCTTTTGATGATAGGTGCCGAGAGCATCAGCAGCGAAAACATGGTAGCCGCGTGAGCCGAGACCGTACCATACTGTCCTCCCTGCTTTACCACATGTATCAAGCCCTCTAACTCAGGTGTATGCATGGGTCTTAGACGTGCGGGGAAGTCGCTCCAAAGATTCTTCAGCAGTCCCGTATGTTTAAAGACTCCTGCCACCATATCCGAGATGCCGACAGCCACAGCTGCCGCCACCACGAAAATCAGCACACCTCGCCAACCGTGTCGCTTCCACACAAGCCAGAGTATGATCAGATACAACCACGCCCAGAATGCGGGCGTGGAGAATAGTATCATTATTTTATCCATTACGGCTCCTCCATCGAAGTTCAGAGCCAGAAACATCGGGTGATCGAAAGTGTACATGTCGAATCCTTTTTTGGGGCGAACAATGCGGCTACTACTTTCTCTTCGCTTATGCCTTCTTAGGCTTGCCGAAGAGCTGGAAATATAGCTCGCGGATGATTACGATAGGAGAGGTCAGCACGATGATTGCTGTCCACATCTTCCAGCTCAGCGGATGAGTCTGGAACACCTCGCCACCGATCTGTACGATGAGAATCGTAACAGCCATGATAGCTACCGCAATGCCCATGAACTTGCCATTGGTGAAAAGTCCATCGAAGATAGATTTATCCTTGCCGATGACGCGTGCGTTAAACATATTCCACCAGTTGATAACCATATATCCTGCGAAGAATACCGTAAGATCCATCCTCTCGAAGATGTATGTTATGAAATTCTCGCCGCCCATCACCGACTTGAGCCACTCGGTATGCTCCATGGCGAGCAAAGTCAGCGTACAAGCAACCCACACAAAACCTCCGAAGCCTAAAATTGCCTTCAGCAGCGGGCGGTTGATGATAAACTCATCCTGTGGACGTGGCTTGTCCTTGAGTACCTTCTCATCGGCTGGTTGCGATGCCAAGGCGATGGCTGCCAATGAGTCCATCACCAAGTTGATCCACAAGAACTGAGTCACAGTAAACGGCATGCCCACACCCACGATAGGACCAAAAATTGCCACCAGACATGCCGACACGTTGATCGAGAGCTGGAAGAAGAGGAAATTCTTGATATTCTTATAGAGTGAGCGACCCCACTTAATACCTGTCACGATAGAAGGGAAGGCATCATCCAAAAGCACAATGTCTGCCGCCTCCTTAGCTACCGATGTACCTGTACCCATGGCGATACCCACATCGGCGTAGTTGAGCGATGGCGAGTCGTTCACGCCGTCACCCGTCATTGAGCAGACGTAACCCTTAGCCTGAGTCCACTTCAGAATGTCGAGCTTATTGATAGGCGTGCAACGTGCAATCACGTTAGGGAACTCACGTCCACCCTGCGGATTCTTCACCGCCTCCATAAAGTCCTTAGCCTCGATAGCCCAGATATTCTTGAAACCTGCCTGACGTGCAATCTCCGAACCTGTCTTAAAGTTATCGCCCGTCATCATCACCACGTCAATACCTGCGCCGTAGCACTTCTCGATAGCCTCAGGCACATCGCCGCGCACAGGATCCTCGATAAACCATGTGCCGATATATCGCCAATCCTTCAAGGTCTCACCCTTGTTGAGCTTCTGCTTCACTACCTCGTAATCCAATTCTCCCTCGATCACCGCAGCGGCAATGGCACGGCGACCACGCTCCTGCTGCTTGGCAACCTCCTCCAAGAATGCCTTCTGTCCGATGATGCGAGCCACCACCTCTGGCGCACCCTTGATCAAGATATACTCCTTGCGAGTCTTGGTCGATTGCGCATGGCTTACCATATATTTATATGCGCTTGAGAAAGGGATGCACGACAAAACCTGATACTCGGCACGCAACTGCTCCGAGCGACTCTTGCCCATAGACTTCAAGATCGCACTCTCGGTAGGATTACCCAGCACCTGCTCTCCGTTTGACCACGAAGCCGTAGAGTTTACTGCACCGATTAGGTCGAGCATATCCTTATCCTCTGGTTTGACATCGAAGTCCACCACCTTCATCATATTCTGAGTCAGCGTACCTGTCTTGTCGGTAAAGATTACGTTCACCGCACCGATAGTCTCGCAGGCGTGCATCTTCTTTACCAAGTTGTTCTCCTTAGCCATCGTCTTCATCGAGAATGCCAAAGCCAAAGTTACCGACAAAGGCAAACCCTCAGGCACCGCCACGATAACCACTACCACAGCACCCATCAGGAACTGCACCTCAGCCATAAGGCTCTCCAGCGACCATGTGAACGGAGTATCACCGAAGGCAAAATCCCAATGCACGAGGTTCAGGATGATAAACATCAGAGCAGCAATACCGAATGCCACCTTGTTGATCATCGAAGCCAGCTCCGAGAGCTTAATCTGCAGAGGAGTCTCGTTGTCGGTCTCCTCCGAAGCCTGACGTGTGGTCTTGCCGATCTCGGTCTCATCACCCACCTTTACGACAATACCCTCGCCCATACCTTGCTCGACATTGGTACCGCGCAACAAGAGGTTGGGAGCAAAGCCCGAACCCACATAAGGCTCATCTATCGGGTGCTTATCTACCGCCACCGACTCGCCTGTCATGGCAGCCTCGGCAACCTTCATATCGGTGGACATATATAGCTCAATGTCGGCAGGGATCTCATCGCCCGCCGATAGGATAGCCACATCGCCCACTACCATCTGATCCTTCGAGATCTCCACAACCACACCATCGCGGCGCACCTTGACCATCTCGAAGTCTTTGTCCGACTTCATGGCGTCAAACTTCTTCTTGGCACTATACTCCTGCCAGAATCCTACGCCCGTAGCGATCAATACGGCGCAGATGATACCCACCGACTCGGTATATTCGCCATGGATAAATCCGAAAATAAGCGATATGAGTGTGGCAAACAACAGAATCACGATGATCGGATCCTCAAATTTCTCCAAATAGAGTTTCCACCACGGAGTCTGCTTGGGTGGAGTCAGCAGGTTTAGACCATGTTTCTCTCGGCTCGCGATAACCTCTTTTTCGCTGAGTCCGTTTGACTTTATCTTTTCCATAACTTTTTTGCTTTATCGTAATTATGTTTTACACTATTCTTATTCTCTGGATTTGCGGAGTAACTCACCCAATACGGCTATGCTCTGAGCCGTCAGATCGGGTTTGCGGGGTGCCTGAGCCTCGATCTGGAGCGTGGTTTCGCCCGAGAGTACCAATACTCCAAAGGCTCCTGCATTGAATGCCATCTGCACATCGGTGTAGATGCGGTCGCCGACCATCGCCACCTCTTCGGCTCTCACGCCGTAACGCTCCTGCACTCCCGAAAGCATATTGGGGTCGGGCTTGCCCAAAACGATGTCGGGCTGACGTGAGGTTGCGTGTTCGATACACTTGCATATAGAGCCGCAATCGACCAAAATCGTAGGCTGATCCGTAGGGCACACCTTGTCAGGGTTGGTTGCTATGTAGGGCAAACCCTGTGCCACCCACCATGCGGCACGGCATAGGCGACTATACTCCAAAGTCTTGTCAAATGCCACTACAACCACATCGGGACGCTCCTCGGCACTATCTGCCACCGACTCAAATCCCGCCTTCTCGAACTCCGAGATCATGCTCGGCGTACCCAGCAGGAACAAACGGCGAGCCGTAGGATGGTTACGCTTTATGTAATCTATGGTCGCCAAAGCCGTAGTGTACATCTCCTCCTCGGTAGCCTCGATACCCATGCCCTGCAATTTGCTTAGGTAGTCGGCAATCGAAGTCGAAGGGTTGTTGGTCAGGAAAGAGTATGTTATGCCCAAATCCTTGAGTTGAGCCAAAAAGGCTTTGGTATATGGGAATAGTGTCATGCCCATATAGATCGTGCCATCCATATCCAACGCCACGTGGCGGATCTTCCTAAGTCGAGCAAGAAGCTCCTCCTCGGAATATATCGAGTGGTAATAGTTATTCTCCATATTCTTTGTTTATACTTTTTTAGCACGTTAGCCACAGCCGAGTTTAACGAGTGCTGATTGGCATCTCTACAGTAAACTTTCCGTTAGAGACTCCAATCCTCAGCCTAATGGCTTCGGTGGAGTGACAGGTCTAAGACCTGTTTTATTAAATCATCTCGCTAAACACCCTTTAGCAAAAATAGCTTCCCCACTAATAAAACACCCGTTACGGGTGTGAATTTTGAATTCCTACGGGTGTAATGCTTTACTCCTTCTCTTCGTCTGACTCTTCGCTATCATCCTCCTCGGGGCGGATGATGAACTCCGAGATATCTATCTCACGACTCTGCGTAATTGCTTTGGGGAACACCGAGCGGAAACGCCACAACTCGATGATAGCCTCCTCCTTGGTCAGATATTGACCTGCCGAGACGTAGAACGAGGGGCTCTCGTAATACATCTTCACCTTGGTATCCTTGAAGTTCTCTTCGAAAAGCTCTTTGGCTTTGTTGGCATTCTCGCGTGCTGTCTGCGAGTTGTCCGAGAGCAAAAGGATGGTATATCCACTCACCTTGGTAGCTTTTGCTCGCCCCTCGACTGTGCGAATAGCCTGCTTGACATCCTCCTGCTCGGTGATGCTCACCGCCGAAGAGCCTTGCGCCAAGCTGCTCTTTTTGCTCTGGATATTCTGACCATAGCTCATCGACAAGCCGACAAGCATAAAAACGAGGGTTAATAAAAATCTCTTCATATCTTTTTAAATTTTCTGTTCTTCACTCTAATTGGAGTCTATCGCTCCATCTTGTCTATGACCTGCCACAGACGCTCCATATTTTCTGCTCCGAGCAACTCCTCCAACGCTATGGGCTCTTGCTCTAACTTACCATATAAAATTCCTCGGCGCACCTTGATCTTCCAACCCACCGAGATATCCTCTGCCGAATGGTTTTTCAGCTTCTCAAACACTGCTGCCGAGTGCGAATTACGGGCAACATTACAACGCAGATTTAGGAGAACCTGCGAATTGCGATGTCCCATAAATTCCGCCTTCTGCTCCAGCGTGAGGATAGCAACCTTACGCCCCTTGTGGAAGATGTAACCCTCGCCCTTACGCAAGGTCACTCCTGCACCATGATTCTCCACTTGAAGCGAGAGGCTAAACTCGCGTGGTGGATTCTGCCCCTGCAGTTGCTGCCAATCAAATCCTATCGGATTCACCGAGCGAAGCACTAATCCTTGCTCCGATTTAGGCGCGCAACTGACCATAAGCAGAGTGAGTATCACTGCACACATCAGCCTTCCTGTCACTCTTAACGGCATACTCTAAGGCTTACGTCCTACATAAATCTGTGCCACGCCCAAGGTCTGACTGCGGCGATAGCAATCGGTAAATCCCGCCTGCTGCATGAGTTTGATAAACTCCTCACGCGCTGGGAACTCCACGATCGAGTCAGGCAAGTAGCTGTATGCCTTGCGATCCTTCGAGATCATGCCCCCGACAGGTTTCATCACATGATTCGAATAGAGCGAATAGAGTTTGCGGATGATAGGGTTGCGTGGTGTCGAGAACTCCAGAATCACCACATGACCGCCACTACGCAGGGCACGCATGATCTCCCTGAGTCCCGCCTCGATATTGCCGAAATTACGTATTCCGAAGGCTATCGTCACCACATCCAACACACCGTCTGCCACATCCAGCTGCTCGGCATCGCCATGATAGAGTGCGATGTGGTCATCCAACCCCAAGCGGCGCACCTTCTGAGCCGCCACGGCAAGCATATTCTCCGAGAGATCCACTCCCATGATGCTTGTTTTGGGCATACGTTTTGCCATCTTGATAGCCAGATCGCCCGTACCCGTAGCCAGATCCATCACACGTTGAGGCTTGAGTCGTTTAACCAACTTGACCACACGTCTGCGCCATATCTTATCTATCGAAAAGGAGAGTATGTGGTTCAGGTTATCGTAGTTCGGGGCTATGTTGTCGAACATCTGCTGAACCTCTTCCTTCTTTGTCTTTGGAGTGTTATATGGTTTCATCTAATCGAAAATTTACAATTTATACTTGAGCGACTCTTCGGGTTTGATGCTTGCCACAATCATCGAGGGCAATACCATCACCACCACGCTCACCGCCAATGCTCCAGCGTTGAGAGCTATCCACCACCCGAAGTCAAAACTTACGGGCAACTCCGAGAGAATATAGCCCTCGGGGTCGAGCTTAATGAGCGAGAAGTGGTGTTGCGCCCAGATCACCACTAAAGCTATGGCGTTACCCCATGTCGCACCTCGGAAAAAGAGCAACATGGCGCGAATCAAAAACATATTGCCGATGGCTCTGCTACGCATTCCGAGTGCCTTCAGGGTGCCGATCATGCCGATTCTATCAAATACCATAATCAGCATCGCCGCCGCCATATTGAAGAGCAGCACCACCATCATAATCAGCAGTACCACCTCGGCTATCGCCGTATGAGCCTTGAGCCAGTCGAAAGCCACAGGATTACGCATCTGAAGCGTGGCAGGGACTAAATTATACCAATCTTCCTCCTCCCCTTCGGCGAGTATCTCTTCCACCTCTTGAGCCACCTGCTCGCTATCTGCGCCCTGCTGGAGCCAAAGATCGTAACCCGAAATCACATCCTCGTCTAAAGCTGCCAGACGCCTGAGATCCCTCATGTCGGCAAGGGCAAAGAGCCGATCCATCTCCTCCAATCCCGTGTGGTATATACCCACCACCTTGAGTGGCGCACGCCTTGGCGAGCCATCTTTGTCGATGAGCATCAACTCTAACTTCTCGCCCAAATCCACCTTCAGACTGTTTGCCGTACTTTGTGATATTGTCACCTCGCCGCGGCGACTCTCAGCCGCCAAAGCGGGCAATCGACCTCGGACAATCTTTTTGTGCCAGAAGGTTGTGTCATACTGCTTGTCGATAGCTTTGACCTGTAAGCCCAAAAGCTGATCCGCCTGCTTCGCCATCGCTCCTATGGTCAGATAAGGTGCTGCTCGTTCCACCCTCTCGAGAGCCTTGATCGAATGTAGCAACTCCTCGCTGTAGGAGATGTAACTCATCGCCTCGCCATCGTTGAGTCCCGTAACATCAAAGAGCGTCAAATCGGAGCCAAAGCCCCTGAAATCGGAGTATATCTGCTTTCGGAAGCCGTTGAAAACCGACAACGTGATGATCATCGCCATCATACCCACGCAGACGGTGATGGTAGCTATACGCATCATCACCTCGCTACGCGAGTGACGGTCGGCACCTTCGGTGCGCCGTGCAAGCATATACTCCAATCTCATCATCTCTCTATCAGATATCGGTCTTTCCGAGCTTGGTGTGTCGAGAGCTTTGCGGCGAAAATCACACCATTGCAAAGCCAAGATACACCACAATACACCGAAATTAATAAAAACTGTACAAAGTTATGCAAAAAATTCTTACTTTTGCACAATTGATGGTCTCTAACTCCTTTTTTGAGGACAATAATTAGCCATTGGGGAGCCGAACTCTATGCTCGATATACTTTTATCGAAGCGATGAGCGTTAATTTTAGAGATCAGTTAAACTAAAAACGTAAAGTTATGTTAGATTTATTGCAAGCAGTACAGGATTATTCTACCTATGGATACGAGAGTGGTGCATTTGGCATCTCTTCGGGTGGTTCTATTCTTTTGATGGGTGCTATCGCCATCATCGGTTGGATCGTGCAGGCTCGCCTGCAGTCGGTTTTTGCCAAATATTCTCAGGTTGCCATGCCAAATGGTTTGACAGGTGCCGAGATGGCAGAGAAGATGCTTCGTGAGAATAATGTTCACAACGTGAAGGTTATCCATGTTGCAGGTCAGCTCACCGACCATTTCAACCCTACGAATATGACCGTAAACCTCAGCGACAGCGTATATTCTTCACGCAGTATTGCCGCTGCGGCTGTGGCTTGCCACGAGTGTGGTCACGCCATCCAGCATGCGCAGGGCTATGCTCCGCTGGTGATGCGTTCGGCATTGGTGCCTGTGGTGAGCTTCGCTTCGCGTGCCGCTACATGGGTTATAATCTTGGGTATTGCCATCATGACTTCGACCAATTCGACAACCGTTGCGTGGATCGGTATCGGTATGATCGCCATGTCGGCTCTCTTCTCTATTATCACCCTGCCCGTGGAGTACAACGCTTCGGAGCGTGCTTTGGAGTGGTTGCAGAGTAGCCGTACGTTGCAAGGCGTGCAGCTCTCATACGCCAAGGAGTCGCTTCGTTGGGCGGCAAGTACCTATCTGGTTGCAGCTCTGAGTGCCATCGCAACCGTCATATACTATATATCGCTCATTTCACGCCGTAATGACTAACCCCAAAGAAGATTACACCTCGCGCGGATGGCTTGTAGCCTCGGCTACGTTGCTCGTGTTGTTTATCGTTAGCCTTATACCTCCTATTTCAGCAGGTGGTATAGAGCTTCGCCGTGCGAGTATCATATCTGATTTGGTGCGTTTCGATGATGGGCAGAGCGTAAAAGAGGTGGAAGAGCAGCCCGAAATCAATGTAGCCGAATTTGAGGTGGATCTGGAGGCTGTTGCCGAGCAGGTGGCGCAGACTCAGGCTCTCGCTTCGCCTACGGGAAGTGCTACCTCTGCTTCGTGGGAGGGAATCTTCGAAGAACAGCCCATGGGTGGCGAGGAACTCGTTGAGGATCAAGAGCCTCTGCCTTCGCTTGAGGAGTTGCCCACAACCGACTATTCCGAGATTCTGCCCGAAGATTCGCTTATTACCCATATCGAAAATTTTGCCTCGGAGGGCGCAAGCGCATGGGATCGGCTCTACGAAAAACTGCTTTGGAACAAGGAGCAGGTGCGAGTGGCATTTATGGGTGACTCGTTTGTCGAGGGCGACATTCTGACGGCCGATCTTAGGGAACTTCTGCAAGACACCTTCCATGGCGGTGGCGTGGGCTATGCTCCTGTCGCTTCGCCATTCACAGGATTCCGTCAGACCATCAAAACCACCTCTAAGGGGTGGACTCCATACAACATCATGCAGCGCAAGAGTGCTCCAGCACCCTATGCCGAGGATTTCTTCGTGTCGGGGTGGGTTGCCAAAGCCTCGGAGGGCGCATCGACACGTTGGGATATGACCACCAAACGCCGCCATCTGGAGGAGGTGGAGCGTGCGCGATTGCTCTTTATCTGCCGTCAGAAGGCGGAGATTGGACTGAAGCTCAACGATGGCGAGGAGCGTGTCTTCTTCTTCGAGGGCGATGAGGTGGTGCGTCAAATCGTGGTGGAGCAGGAGCAGATACGCTCTTTGGAGATGAAGGTGCTTTCTGGTGCCGACTCGTTTACGGGTATCGGAGCCGAGTTCGATTCCAAGTCGGGCGTGGCGGTCGATAACTTCTCTATCCGCAGCAACAACGGTCAGGCTATGTTCTGGAGCAACGCTTCGGTAAATTCGCAGATCAACACCATGCGACCATACGATCTGGTGATTCTGCAATATGGTCTTAACATCATGCAGACGGATCGCCACAATTACTCGCTCTATGGCGAGCAGGTCGAGAAGATGATCAGCTATGTGGAGAGTTGTTTCCCGGGGGCTGCCGTTTTGGTCATGGGCGTTAGTGATCGTTCGCAGAAGGGCGAAGATGGCATCAAGCCTATGGAGTCGGCTAAGTCGTTGACTCAGTCTCAGCGCGAGGCGGCAGAACATAAGGGCGTGGCGTTTTGGGATACCTACTCTGCCATGCAGCGCATGGGTGGTATGACCGAGTTTGTTGCCAACGGATGGGCAGGTAAGGACTACACCCACATTAATTATGCTGGTGGTGCCCGCATCGCCCGCGAACTCTATTACGCCATCCTGAAGGGTGCCGAGGAGTATTGCCTCAAGTTGCGTGACCGCATCGAGCGTAGCAAACCTGTCTTGACCAAGGAGTTGGATATCGCTCCAATAGAACATAAACCGCTGGAGGCAGATATGCTTCAGCGAGATACGATAACGATTAACCCCGTGGAGTAATGTTGCAACTTGTAGGAGAGAGTATTTTGAGCCGCGTGCAGGAGTTGCTGCATTATGATGCCACATCACCGCTGATCTTCAACAGCGGACTTTTTTTGTTTGTCTTTGTGGCGTTTATGGCGGGTTATCTTGCACTGCGCAGAGTAACCTCTCTGCGTATCTTGTATGTCATTGCATTCTCGCTCTACTTTTACTATAAATCCAGCGGAATATACTTCCTGCTGCTTATCTTTTCGGCTGTGGCAGACTACCTGATTGCCCATGCCATAGACTCCTCGCAGAGTCGGCGTGAGCGTAAGGGATGGGTTACGTTGAGTGTTGTCATTAACTTGGGAATGTTGGCATACTTCAAATATACCAACTTCTTTATCGAAATGGCAAACTCTCTGGTTGGCGAGGGTTTTCTGCAATTTCAGAATATCTTTCTGCCCGTGGGTATCTCGTTTTTCGTATTCCAGTCGATGAGCTATACGATAGATGTCTATCGCGGTACATTGCGCCCACTCGATCGCTTCTTCGATTACCTCTTCTACCTCTCATTCTTTCCTCAGGTCTTGGCTGGTCCTATCGTCAGAGCGAAGGATTTTCTGCCTCAAATACGCAAACCGCTGATGGTTACCCGTCAGATGTTTGGCGTAGGCGTGAGTCTTGTCTTGGTGGGTTTGATCAAGAAGGCGATAATCTCGGATTATATATCGCTCAACTTCGTTGACCGCATCTTCGATGAACCTGCCTTGTATTCGGGTTTTGAGTGCCTGATGGGTATCTACGGCTATGCCTTGCAGATCTATTGCGATTTTTCGGGCTACTCCGATATGGCAATCGGTATCGCCTTGCTGCTGGGCTTCCAATTCCCTAAAAACTTCGATGCCCCATACAAGTCCGCTACCATCACCGAATTCTGGCGCCGTTGGCATATCTCGCTTTCGAATTGGTTGCGCGACTACCTCTATATCTCGCTTGGCGGAAATCGCAAAGGTAGATGGCGTACATATCTCAACCTGCTGATCACCATGGTTTTGGGTGGTCTGTGGCATGGTGCAGCTGTGCGATTCATCCTGTGGGGAGCTTTGCATGGCGTGGCTCTTGCCGTTCATAAGTTGTGGTTGGAGGTTGTCCCAGGCTCGAAGGCTTTGGGTAAGGATATGAATCCTGTGACGAGGGTGCTGGGATGGTTTGTTACATTTAATATTGTCTGCTTGGGCTGGCTTCTGTTCCGTGCCGAGGATATGCAGACGGTACATTTGATGCTCTACCAGATTTTCCATAGCTTCTCACCTCAGATTATACCTCAGGTTATCGAGGGATATAAGGTGGTATTTGGTTTAATCGTGTTGGGATATATGATGCACTTCATGCCCGCCAAGATTGATGAGGACATCACACGTAAGGTAGGCACAGCCTCATTCTGGTGGCAGGTGGCGATGCTAACGGCAGTCATCTGGTGCGTGATGCAGATCAAGTCGAGCGACATCCAGCCATTTATCTATTTCCAATTCTAAGTTTTTATTCGTGGGGTTTGCTGAATAGAGTTGCCCGTTGTGCGTTAGCACCCGTAACGGGTGTTTTATTAGTGGGGAGCGTTTTTGCTAAAGAGTGTTGCAGATAGTTTGGTCGCCTGTCACGTCACTCCACCGAAAACCTGCATGGTTTGAGGATTGGAGTCTCTAACGAAAATTTAGTGTAGAGATGCCAATCAGCACTCACTTTCGCTCGGCTGTGGCATGACACCTCTAAGAGGTGTTTTATTAATTTTCTCGCTAATAAAAGTTATATGTTGTGCGTCAACCAAAATAATTTTAACCCACCACAAGGGTGGCTTTTAATTGCTCACGCTCGGCATCAGCAAAATACAAAAGGCTTCTGCGCTCGCTTAATCGTAATTTTGAATTCTGAATTTCATCGGTCTCGGCATCATATTTGTAGAGCAATCTATCAGTAGGCTTGAGAGATGAAAAGAAAGAAAAATTTGCAAATACCAAAAATGTTTTGTATCTTGCAACCGAAAACCATTTTAATTAACTCTTTAAACCATTCGCCTATAGGAAAATTCTACTCTTTTTGACATTGTATAACTAAACGATGAAGAGTATGAACACAGAAGTGTTAAGCGATCAGATTTTGCTTAATCGCTACATCTCAGGTGAAAGTGGTGCTATATCACAACTTATAGATAGACATTCTAATCGCATCCGCGACTACATCCGCATGATGGTCAAGGATCGCGATAGGGCTGATGACATCCTTCAGGATACCCTGATCAAGGCTGTGCGTACTATCGATGAGGGACGCTATGTCGATTCGGGTAAGTTCCTCTCGTGGATCTTGCGTATCGCACACAATCAGGTAATCGACTACTTCCGTCAGCAAAAAAGCTCACGCACAATCAACGAGTCTGAGGCGGGTTACGATGTTATCGGGTCGTTGCGCATTGCCGAGCGCAATGTGGAGGATCGTATCATCTCGGAGCAGATCGAGCAGGATGTGCGCCGCCTGATCGAGCATCTGCCAGAGGAGCAGCGCGAGGTGGTTATGATGCGCTACTATTCGGGGATGAGTTTTCAGGAGATTGCCGACCAGACAGGTGTGAGCATCAACACCGCTTTGGGACGTATGCGTTACGCCTTGATCAATCTCAGAAAGATGATCAAGGATCACGATATTATCCTAAGTTAACGGCTTTTTTGGTGGCGTTGAAGAAAATTTGAAAAAATTTGCTCCTTGGTACAATAAACGTGGCGCGCGAGTCGTTAAGAGAATAAACGACCACGCCTATGGAGCAAAACGACACCAATTTATTATTAGAAAAAGATGATGACAGACTCATGATGAGCCATGTTATATGTGATGAAGCAGATCTATTCTATCTGGACTGCTATTTGAAGGAATTACTTCATAATTGATGATTTAGGTTAACAGTAAGAAGCCACGCAATGAGGGTTGCGTGGCTCGTTTTTTTTGTTGGGTATATCTGACTATTGCAGAGGTGGTAATCCGAGCAGTGGCAACAACTCCTCAAATCCGTCAATTATATAATCTGCTCCCGTGGCTCTTAGCTCCTCGGCTGAGGCATTGCCGTAGCTTACCCCACAAGTCTGGACATTGGCTCTCTTTCCCATCAAAATATCATAAGGCATATCGCCCACCACCAAAGTCTCCTCGGCAGAGAAATTCAGCTCTCTGAGCGTTTTTAGTACAGGCTCAGGGTCGGGCTTGTGGTTTGTGCAATCCTCCAATCCCAAGACATAGGGTATCATCTCATGCAGTCCGAAGCTATCGACAAACTCCAACAATGGACGGCGTGAGCGAGAAGAAGCGATGGAGATGGTTATCCCCTGCTCATGCACGCTCTTGATGGTCTGCAACACATTAGGAAACATGTCGGGCGAGAGGTTGCGTTTGTTTTCGCGGAAGATACGGCGGTAGGTTGAGGTGTAGAGCTCGCTCTGCTCGGGCGTGATCTCGGGGTATAGCTTCTGAAAACCCTCGACCAAAGGTAATCCTATCGTGGAGCCACACTCCTCATCGGTGCGGGGTGCAAGGCTCAGCTCCTCGATTGTCATGCGAAATGTGCGCAAAATGGTGGCACGCGTGTCGGCTATCGTTCCGTCAAAGTCGAGTATAAGAAGTCGTTTCTGCATATTTTTTCGGTTATCCGAAGACAAAGTTAATCCTTTTTCCGATATATCGCCCTTTAGGCAGGAAAATATATTATCTTTGCCTGAAAGAACAGCACGATGAAATTTTTATTTATACTTTCACTCCTTCTCACTATCCTGTCGCCCACGCTACCCCAGCAACCAGATCAGCGCGAGATGGATGCTCTCAGGCAGTGGCGTGCCGCCGAGGTGGTGTCGCAGCGTAGCGTGGAGCTTTTCGGCGAGGAGAAGATCTGGCTTGCAGAGCCTATCTCGGAGCAGGTTTTCGCACGCATGAAGGGGCTGTCTTACAAGGAGGGTTGTCGGTTGCCACTCGATTCACTGCGTTATCTGAAACTGCTGCACCGCGATGCCGAAGGCAGAATCTGTTTGGGCGAGATGGTCTGCCATAGGGCGGTGAGTGAGTCGCTGATTGCGATTTTCAAAGAACTTTACGAGGCGCGTTACCCCATCGAGCGCATGGTTTTGATTGATAATTATGGGGCAGATGACGAACTCTCGATGCGAGCCAACAACACCTCGGCATTCAACTATCGCCTTGCCGCAGGCTCTGCTACCGTCCTGTCGAGTCATAGTATGGGTACGGCTGTGGATATCAATCCGCTGTATAATCCCTATGTCAAAGAGCGTGAGGGGCGCACCATAGTCGAGCCTTCGACTGGACGCGAGTATGTCGATCGCACAAAGTCATTCCCGTATAAAATTGTTTCGGGCGACTTGTGTCACCGCCTTATGCTTCGCCACGGCTTCGAGTGGGGTGGCTCATGGCGTAGCGTGAAGGATTATCAGCACTTCGAAAAACGACTCAAAAAGTAACCGAACAACGAGAATTCAAAATTCACACCCGTAACGGGTGTTTTATTAGTGGGGAAGCTATTTTTGCTAAAGGGTGTTTAGCGAGGAATTTATAAAACAGGCGTTACGCCTGCGTCACTCCACCGAAGCCGTTAGGCGAGGATTGGAGTCTCTAACGTAAAATTTAGTGTAGAGATGCCAATCAGCACTCGTTACGCTCGGCTGTGGCATGACACCTCTAAGAGATGTTTTATGAGTGGGAAGCTATTTTTGCTGAAATTTGTTGTGCGTCAGCTTGATCTCGGCAGAAGCATTTTTGGGAAGAGGGCAGAAAGGGTAATTTCCGTTAAAAACGGAGACTTTTTGATTGCTTCAAAAATGCGCAGCATCCGTTTTATGAAATTGCGCTTTATGCACCCAAAAATGATTCACCGAGCGGTTTTTTGCGCTACTTTTTAACGCTAAAAAGTAGCAGAAACGAAAGTTTAAGAGCCAAAGAAAACCTGTGTTGTGCTAATAGATGGCGAGCTACCCACGCTATAAAGGAGTGTAGAGATTCCAATCATTACTCACCACAGGTTCGTAATGTGGAATGACAGGCGTAACGCCTATTTTACGCTGTCGTACTATTTGTGCCAAACAAAGTAAAACTAAGGCGTGCGTCAGCCAAAATTAATTTTGAATTTTGAATTCTGCATTTTGAATTCTACCTTTGTAGCTATGGAATCAAAAATTTTGCAAGGTTTAAATCGGGCGCAGTACGATGCGGTGGTCAATTATGAGTCGCCATCGCTCATTATTGCGGGTGCAGGGTCGGGTAAGACCCGCGTGCTGACCTCCCGTATAGCATATATGTTGGAGCAGGGTGTCAAACCATGGAATATCCTCGCGCTGACCTTTACCAATAAAGCCGCTTCGCAGATGCGTGAGCGCATAGAGCAGATGGTCGAGGGCGCGGCAAGCCGATATATCCGCATGGGAACTTTTCACTCGGTCTTTTCGCGTATCCTCAGGGAGAATGCCGAGCGCATAGGCTACACCCAATCATTTACCATCTACGAGCCTAACGATTGTAAAAATCTGCTCAAATCCATCTGTAAGGAGCTTGGTCTGGCAGATGATAAATATAAACCTCAGCGCATCCTTTCGCGTATCTCCTATGCCAAAAATGCCCTGATTACCCCAGGAGCCTATATCGCCAATGCGAGCTTCGCGGCAGAGGATCGCCAATCTCAGATTCCTCGTTTCGGCGAGGTCTATGAGGAGTATTGTCGCCGCTGCAAACACAATGGAGCTATGGATTTCGATGATCTGTTGTTGCAGACCAATATCCTTTTGAGAGATTGCCCCGATGTGCTGGCTAAGTATCAAGAGCAGTTTCAATATATCTTGGTTGATGAGTATCAGGATACCAACTATGCTCAATATATCATCATCCGCCGCCTCTCGCTTCAACATTCGCGCGTCTGCGTTGTGGGCGATGATGCTCAGAGTATCTACTCATTCCGCGGTGCCAAGATCGAAAATATCCTCTCCTTCCAGAAGGATTACCCCACGGCAAAGGTCTTTAAGCTGGAGCAGAACTATCGCTCTACACAGACCATCGTAAATGCCGCCAACTCGGTCATCGAGCGTAATTCGCGCCGCATGAAGAAGGTCTGCTTCTCGGAGGGCGAGTCGGGCGAGAAGATTCGCATCGTGCGCTCCTATACCGACCGCGAGGAGGGAGATATCATTGCTCAGGATATACGCGAAAAACTCAATGGCAACGAGGATAGCTGGAACGATGTGGTGGTGTTGTATCGTACCAACAATCAGTCGGCAGTGGTGGAGCAGTCTTTGCGCCGTCATGCCATTCCATATCGCATCTATAAGGGTAGCTCGTTCTACGACCACTAGGAGATCAAGGATGTGATGGCATATATCCGTCTGGTGATCAACCCCAAAGATGATGAGGCGTTCAAGCGCGTGGTGAATTATCCCGCCAGAGGTATCGGCGACACCACAGTAGGGCGTATCGAGGAGCTGGCGCGTAGCCGCAATAAATCAATGTGGGAGGCTGTCGATGAGTTGGTTGCCGAGGCTGCCACGCTGGGCGATGCGATGCAGAAGGCAATAGCCCGCAAGGTGACCGAATTTGTCAATCTGATACGCGAGTTGGCTGTGGCGCGCGAGTCTAAGTCGCTCTATGATTTTGGTTTGGAGTTAGCTTCGCGAAGCGGTATCTTGCAGATCTATCGTCAGGAAAATACCCCCGAATCGCAGAGCGCGGTAGATAATATCGAGGAGCTCCTAAACTCGATGCAGCTCTTCCGCGAGCAGCGTGATGCGGAGATTCGCAACGGCGAGCGTGAGGAGTCCGAACAAGCCACCATCGAGGAGTGGTTGCAGAGCGTGATGCTGATGACCGATATGGATAACGAGGATGATGGTGCCGATGACAGGGTTACGCTGATGACGATACACTCAGCCAAAGGTCTGGAGTATAAATATGTCTATATAGCTGGTTGTGAGGAGAATCTCTTTCCTTCGCAGAGGGCGATTGAGTCGGCAGATGGAGTGGAGGAGGAACGCCGTCTGTTCTATGTGGCTCTGACGCGTGCCAAGAGCGAGGCGATGATCACCTATTGCGATATGCGCTATAAGTGGGGTAATATGGAGTTCTCTTCGCCGAGCCGTTTCCTTCGAGAGATAGATCCTCAATATGTGGATTGCGAGGAGGATCTCTCACCCAAGTCGGGCGACTCCGTTCAAGGCTCTCTTACGGGACGCATGGGTAACTTCTCTCAGGCTTCGGCTACCGAACGGCGTAACGGACAGACCGCTGTCGAGGCTCTGCGTCAACGTTTTGACTACCGCTTCCAGCAGAAACGTGCCGAGGCGGGCAATTCAGCCCCTAAAGCAGGCGCGAAGGTGGCTCCAGATCCAAGACTTGTTGCCCCCATTGCGCAACCGCGCTCAACGGCAGGTATGCGCCGTATAAACACATCGGCAGCAGCAGGTACGGCTTCGCTTTCGGCATGTCCATATCAGATTGGTGACCGTGTGGAGCATCCAAAGTTCGGTGTGGGCGTCATCCAACGTATCGAGCCGTTGGCATCGGATCATAAGGTGGTGGTCGATTTCGGCTCGTATGGCGAAAAGACTCTGCTTGCGAAGTTTGCCAAGTTGGAGAAGTTGTAAAAAAAAGGAAAATCTAATTTTAGTGCGCAGTAGGTTATGAACGAGAAGAAGGTTGATGAAAATACTCTTGTTTCGGTATGTGTTACCGCCTATAACCATGCGCCATATATTGCCCAATGCTTGGAGAGCATCCTTGCTCAGAGGTGCGATTTCGGTGTGGAGATCGTGGTGGGAGAGGATTGCAGTCAGGACTCTACGTTGGCGATTTGCCAATCCTACGCCGAGCGTTTTCCCACCCAAGTGAGGCTTGTCACCTCGCCCCATAATGTGGGTATGCGTGCCAATTACCGCCGAGTGGTCGAGGCTGCGCGAGGGCGTTATGTATCCTTTTGTGATGGTGACGATTACTTCCTTTCGGAGGATAAATTGCGTCTGCAGGTTGAGGCTTTGGAGCACAATCCTCAGTGCGGATTGTGTTGTACGCGTTCTTTGCGCTTTGTGGAGGGCGAAGGCAGTGGGTGGCAATACCCCGTGGGGCAGATGCACACCAGAATGGAGGATTTGCTCTTTAGTAATACGGTGGAGAACTGCACAGCTTTGGCTCGGCGCGATATGATGCTTCGTTACTATCGTGAGGTGCGCCCCGAGGAGCATCCAGAGTGGTTGACCGATGATGCGCCGATGTGGATTTGGTTCTCCTCGCAGGCTGAGGTTATCTGCTTGGAGCAGCAGACCGCAGCGCACAGACTCCTGCGTGAAAGTGTCAGCCAGAGTCGCGACTATAAGCGCAAGATAGCCTTTTGCGACTCGTTGGTGGATATCTCGTTGTGGATGGATTCCCGCTATGGCAGGGGCACACATCATCATGCACTTCTCAAGCGCAGGATGGAGGTCGCACTATGGGTACTTTCGCGCGAAGGTAGCGTAGGAGAGTATTTCTCTCGTTGGTGGTGTGATGTCAAGCGCACGCCCTCGCTTCTGCTCAATCTGGCGGGCTATGGACTGATAGTAAAAAACGGCATCAAGAGAATTTAAAATTCAAAATTGCGATTAGGCGGGCGCAGAAGCCAACTGTATTTTGCGTCTGCTGAGCGTGAGCAAATCTATAAAACAGACGTCAAACCAGCGGTGTAATGACTTAAAACATAAAAAACTACAAAACCATGCGAACCAAAGATAGATATCAAGCCATAATAGAATACTTCCAGCAGGCGATGCCCGTGGCGGAGAGTGAGCTTAATTACGGCTCGCCTTTTGAGCTGTTGGTAGCGGTGATACTCTCGGCGCAATGTACCGACAAGCGAGTGAATCTCACCACTCCTGCACTATTTGCCGCCTATCCCGATGCCCAAAGCATGGCGCAAGCCTCGGCGGAGGAGATCTTCCCCTATATCAAGAGCATATCTTACCCCAATAATAAGGCGAAACATCTGTCGGCGATGGCTCGTATGTTGGTTGAGGAGTTTTCGGGCGAAGTGCCGAGCGATGTCAAGGAGTTGCAGCGTCTGCCCGGTGTGGGACGCAAGACAGCCAATGTCGTAGCGGCTGTCATCTGGCAAAAGGAGGTTATGCCCGTAGATACCCATGTCTTTCGTGTCGCGGCGCGTGTGGGTTTGAGCCGAGGTGCCAAGACTCCGCTTCAGACCGAGCTTCAGCTCGAAAAAAATATCCCTTCACACCTTCTGCCTGTGGCGCATCATTGGCTGATTTTGCATGGTCGTTATGTCTGTACGGCACGTTCTCCAAGATGTGCGGAGTGTGGCATAAAGGAGTGGTGTAGAGAGTTTTTGAGTAAAAAGGGGAATAAATAGATTTTTTTGCGTATCTTTGACTTTTATTATAGTAGCTTGAGGAGTGTTTTTTTCGGGCAGAATAGTAAACTAATAAAAGTTAGATGATATGCAGAGAGTAGTTTTGACTTTTTCCAAAGGTCTTTTTGAGAGTGCTAAGAATATCGTTGTGATGGCTTTGGTGGTCTTCGCAACTGCTTTTTTTGTGGCTTGTGGAAGCGATGATGTCGATAATGGCGAGGTAGGAGGCGATGGCGAAGGTGTTACCGTGTCGGGCAACAGCGAGATAAATGTCAATTCCTCAGGTGGCGAGGTGGTAATCTCGTTCAGCACCTCGGCAAGCTATACCCTTTCGGTGGATAATACCGATATGGTGAGCATCAAATCGGGCGCAACAGGCTCAGCAGGGCAGAACCGCGCCACACTCGTTATCTCGGAGAATACCACTCAGGGTGAGCGTTGGGCTGAGGTCTCGATCTCGGTGTCGGGGTATGCCAAGAAGAAGATTCTGGATATCATCCAGAGCTATAAGGTCGAAGTCGATGAGCGTGACGAGGTACTCAAATGGGTGGATGAGCGTCTGCGCAAGGAGTATTATTGGTTGGATATCTACTCAAGAGCAGCCGATGGCGGTAAGGTAGATTATACGTTGAAAAATAATTACCAGAGTCTGGGTTACTCTAATCCATATTCTGAGTTTTTGGATCGTACATTGCTCTCGCTTTCGGGCAACGAGATGGATGGTAGCACCGATTCCAAAGGCAGACGTAGTCTTTATACAAATATCACCCGCACCTCTACCTCCAGCTCTTCTACTCGTGCAGCCGAGCAGGTTCGTGGTTTTGGCGTTGTTTTGCAGACTGTTTTGTGGTTGAGTGAAACCCCAAATCAATATGCCTTCCCTATCCAGCATGTATATCCCGACTCTCCAGCCGACAAGGCGGGCTTGAAGCGTGGCGATATTATCTATGAAGTTGACGGCTCTACACTCGGAGATTCAAACTATCAAAATGCGTGGTATCAGCTCAACTATGGCTCATCAAGCTCAATGAGTGTGGGTTATAGAGATGCTATCAATGCCAAGGCTCCCATAAATACCATCAGCCTTGCGGTAGGCTCATATTATGAAAATCCTATCGCTTGCAGCAAGGTGTTGGAGGTGCCAGCCGAGTTGAACCCAAGTGGCAAGAAGATTGGTTATATGTCATATTTGAGTTTCGATGATGCATACGACAATGATCTTGTATCTGCGCTCAGTGCCTTTGCTGCTCAGGGTGTGGAGGAGATGATTCTCGACCTAAGACTCAATGGCGGCGGAGTGGTTGATTCGAGTACCCTTTTGGCAAGTATGATGTTGGGCGAGGATAAGGTTGATGGAGTATATGCCTATCTGAGACGTCATAAGGATAATCCATACGGAGACGACACCTGCTACATCATCAAGAATAATCCCAATACCCAGCAGGATCTGCCTAATGTGGGCATAAATCGCTTGTGGGTTATCACCACCTCATCTACCGCCTCAGCCAGCGAGATGGTGATTCAGGGCTTGAAGGGTTTGGATATTCCTGTTTATCTGATAGGTCTGAGGACCGAGGGTAAGAATTGCGGTATGGACGTTACGGTGAAGAATCATGGCTCTTATAGATATACATTTGCGCCAATTACATTCATGAATTATAACGCCAAGGAGTTTAACGACTATGCCGATGGTATCGTGCCCGACACCAATATGGATGCTTGGGTAGCCGATCCTAAGCTCAATGAGCAGGGTAATCCTCTCCGAGATGAGAATAATAATGTAATTTATGATCAAAAGGTCTCAGACTATAATCTTCAGATTATGATCAACCGCTTCCCTGTGCCTGAGTGCGATTGGGCAGAGTTTGTCAATGACGGTAAAAATGCCTTCGATGTGGCTCTGCACGAAGCTATCATGCAGATCAATGGCAAGACAGCCTTCGTTGCTCCTGCAGGTGATTCGGCTGCATCTACTCGCGCTAAAGTTGAGCGTTATGTGGAGCATGTCAGAAAGTTTGAGCCAGAGATGAAACGTAAGGGTGGCGGATCGCTCTACTATGGTTTGCAGCAGAGAATCGAGGCTGAGCAGAAATAAATGAATATAAATTGGTCTATTTGTGCAATAAGTGTGCGGTTTAGACCTCTTTCCGAGAACTTTATTGGATAACTATTCGTATATTTGGAAATATAGTCCAAGAGTTGAGAAAGAACGAGAAGCAAGTTTTTTATGGAGATTTCAAACGAGAAAATAGCTAAGCTCAAGGCGATGCTTTCGGAGTCAGAGCTAAATGTGGTGATCTTGTCGCACACCAACCCCGATGGCGATGCCGTAGGCTCTTCCATAGCGTGGGCTGAGGCGTTGAGACGTGAAGGTCATCGTGTGACCTGTATCGTGCCTAACAAATACCCATATTATCTGGATTGGATGAGTGGCATCAAGGATGTGGTTATCTTCAAGCAGGATAAGGCAGGTGTGGCTGAGCAGGCTGTGCGCGAGGCGGATCTGATCTTCTGTCTCGATTTCCACACCCTTTCACGTCTGGATGCTCCGTTGAGTGAGCTTATCGAGACCAATCGTATGGCTAAGCGAATCTTGGTTGATCATCACCTCGATCCATCGGAGGATTTTGCTCTGATGTTCTCGCATCCCGAATCTTCATCTACCTCATATCTTGTATATTGCCTCATCGAGCGTTTGTGGGGTGCCGAATCAATTGATGCCAAGCAGGCGGAGGTGCTGTATGTGGGTATGATGACCGATACGGGCAACTTCTCTTTCTCTCACCTCACTCCCGATCTGTATCGTGCCGTTGCAGTGCTTGCCCAGACAGGTATCGAGATCCCGAAGATCTATAACAACGTCTATAACTCCTTCACCGAGGGACGTGCCCGCCTTTTCGGTTATGTGATCAACCGTAAGATGCGCATCTTGCGCAAGGGTACGGTAGCCCACCTCTCGCTTACCGAGGATGAGATGCGCCGTTTTTGGTTCCAGCAGGGCGATAGCGAGGGCTTTGTGAACTACCCGCTGACGATCAAGAAGATGAAGATGTCGGCAATTTTTGTCGAGCATCATGATTTTATTCGCGTCTCGTTGCGCTCGCGTGGTAATGTCGATGTAAATCTGTTTGCAGCCCGATATTTTGAGGGCGGAGGACATAAAAATGCCGCTGGAGGTAAGTCGTTTGTCTCTATGGCAGAGACCATTGCCCGATTTGAGAAGGCTGTTGAGGAGTGGGCTGAAGAGGGTAATTTTTAATTTGAGAGAGTTTGTAAGGGAGAGAGAATCTCTGTAAAACCAAATTTAAGATAAAGAATTCTTGAAATGAAGAACTCGATGATGAAGACTTATATGCGCCTGCTGGAGTTTGCCTCTCCGCTGAGTCGCTATGCCGTGCCATACTTCTTCTATTCCCTGTTGCACGCTATCTTCAACACCTTGACCTATACCATGATTATGCCTATCGTGGGCACACTCTTTTCCGAAGGGTATCGCTTTGCGCCCGTCTATGAGTTTCCTGCGATTTCGCTCAATGAGGAGTGCCTGAATCAGGTTCTGAATTACGCCTATACCTCGCTCTTTGGTGCTGAGTTCCGTGTGACATGGCTTTTGGCTCTGTTGTCGGCGATCCTCATCGCTTCGAATATGCTCAGCAACCTGTTCCGTTATCTTGGCTCGATGACCGTAGAGACTATGCGTACCCGTACGTTGCAACGTATGCGTAACGAGATGTTTGAGCGTACGATGGGTATGAACGTAGGTTACTTCAGCGATCAGCGCAAGGGCGATATCATGTCCAAAATCACCTCAGATGTGATGGTTGTGCAGTATTGCGTCACCAATACCTTGCAGGTGGCATTCCGCGAGCCATTCCTCATCATCGGCTATTTCTTTATGATGATCAAGATCTCGTGGGAGTTAACTCTCTTCTCGGTGTTGTATCTGCCTGTGGTGGGACTCTTGATCGGCTCTATCGTCAAGCGTCTGCGTCATCCTGCGCAGCAGGGTCAGGAGCGCATGGGCGAGATGGTCAGCGTGATGGAGGAGTCTTTGTCGGGCGTCAAGGCGGTGAAGAGCTACAACGCCTTCGATTATGTGAAGTCTAAGTTCAGCAAGATAAATAGCGAGATGTCGAATCTCTTGCTTTCGATGGCTCGTAAGCAGCAGTTGGCTTCGCCTATGAGCGAGTTTTTGGGTATTACAGCCATTTCGATTGTCTTGATCTATGGAGGTTCGCTGGTTATGGATGGCACACTTACTGCATCGTGGTTTGTGGCATATATAGCAGCCTTCTCGCAGCTCACACGCCCTATCCGCGCCTTTATCGACCAGTTTGCCAACATCAATCAGGGTATTGCTGCTGGTGAGCGTATCTTCTCGATCATGGATGCTCGCAGTGCCGTTGAGGATAAGGCAGATGCCAAGCCTCTGGAGGAGTTTAAGGATAAGATTGAGTTCCGAAACGTATCGTTCAGCTACGACTCTTCGCGCGAGGTGTTGCATGAGATTTCTTTCGAGGTCAAGCGTGGCGAGACTGTGGCTTTGGTAGGACCTTCGGGTGGTGGAAAATCCACTTTGAGCGAGCTTGTGCCACGTTTCTATGATCCTACTTCGGGCGAAATTCTGATCGATGGCATATCGCTTAGGGATTATACTCAGGATAGCCTACGCGAGAAGATGGGTATCGTGTCGCAGGATACCATCCTCTTCAACGATACGATCCGCAGCAATATCGCCATGGGACGAGGTGACGCCACCCGTGAGCAGATCATCTCTGCTGCCGAGGTTGCCAATGCTCATGAGTTTATACTCCAGACCGAGCAAGGCTACGATACCAATATCGGCGATCGAGGTATTAAGCTCTCTGGCGGTCAGCGTCAGCGATTGAGCATTGCGCGTGCCGTGTTGCGTAACCCCGACATCTTGATTTTGGATGAGGCTACCTCAGCACTCGATACCGAGAGCGAGAAGCTTGTGCAGGAGTCTTTGACTACGTTGCTTGAGGGACGCACCTCGATTGTGATTGCCCATCGCTTGAGTACAATCCACAATGCCGATCGCATCATCGTCATCGACTCTGGTCGCATCGCCGAGCAGGGTACTCATCAGGAGCTGATGGCGAAGGATGGTATCTATGCCAAGCTGATCGAGATGCAGAGCCTGAATTAGTGAACTCTCTAATAAAATAGTTATGGCAATAATCAGATTGACACGATGCTTCTCATTCGAGATGGCTCATGCTCTGGAGGGCTACGATGGTTTGTGTAGCGGTATCCATGGTCATTCATATCGACTGCAGGTGACCATCAAGGGCGAGCAGTGCAACAATCCCTATGACCCCAAGTATGGCATGGTGATGGATTTCGGGCTGTTGAAACAGATCGTTGGCGAGCAGATTGTATCGAGGTTGGATCATGCTCTGGTTTTGCGCCGTTCGGAGCAGGGATGCGATGTGAAGAGCATGCTTTCGGACTATTATGATCGTATCGTTTTGGTCGATTACCAGCCTACGAGTGAGAATCTGTTGCAGGACTTTGCCGAGCGATTGTTGGAGTCTTTGCCCGATGAGGTGGAACTATACTCTCTGCGCCTGTGCGAGACCGAAAACTCCTATGCAGAGTGGTTTGCAGAGGATAATTTTTAGAATCCCGAAACTATGAAACGACTATTCCTGATTGACGCTTATGCGTTGATTTTCAAATACTATTATGCCTTCATGAATCGCCCTATGCGCAATCGTGCAGGCATGAATACCTCCATCTTGTTTGGCTTCACCAAGTTTTTGCGCGACATCCAGAAGCGCGAAAAACCCGATCTGTTGGGTGTTGCCATCGACCCCAAAGGAGGCTCGTTCAGAGGTGATATCTATCCCGAATATAAGGCTAACCGCCCTGCCACACCCGAAGATATAATCGCTTCGGTGCCATACGTTTGCCGTCTGTTGAAGGCTATGCGTATCCCTATCTTCGAGGTGGCTGGCTATGAGGCGGATGATGTGATCGGTACGCTGGCTCTCAAGGGCGAGCAGGCGGGCTTCGATGTCTATATGGTTACGCCAGATAAGGATTACGGTCAGTTGGTCGGGGCTCACCGCCACATCTATAAGCAGAAGGGTGATGGCGTGGAGATTATCCGTGCCGAGGATATTTGTTCAAAGTACGGAATTTCTGATCCTCAGCTCGTTAGGGATGTACTTGCTATCTGGGGCGACCAGTCGGATAATATCCCCGGTGTGCCGGGCATTGGAGAGAAGGGTGCTTGCAAGTTGGTCGGCGAGTTTGGTACGGTAGAGAATATTTTGGCAAATCTGGACTGCGTCAAGGGCAAGCAGCGCGAGAAGATTGAGGCGTGGGGCGATAAGTTACTGCTTTCGAAGCGACTGACAACCATCTGTACCGATGTCCCCGTGGAGTTTGATGCCGAGGCGTTGGAGATCCGAGAGCCAAATTATAATGACCTCAAGGCTTTGTATTCGGAGCTGGATTTTACGCTTTTTATGCGTGATTTGCATAACCTTGCGCCCGAAGATCCCTCTGCATCGAAGCAGGATCCACAGCATCAGTTGATTGATGCAACACGCAATCGTGTGGCTTTGGCGCGAGAGAAATCATTGCTGGGGCAAGGAGATCTGTTCGCTATGTTCGAGAGTGCGGGTCCTGTTACTGCAACAAATGTTGCACCTCAGAATAAAACAAATGTTGCAACCGAGGCAGCTCCTCAAGCTGCTGCTGACCCTATTTCGGAGCAGAATGACGAGTCGGAGGATGTGGCTCAGGTGGAGGAGTTCCGTTCGATTCATGACACCCCTCATACATATCATCTCATTCGCGATGAGCAATCCCTCAAGGCTTTGGTTGAGCAGCTTAGCCACCATAAGGAGCTATGTTTCGATACCGAGACCACAGGCTTTGACCTCTATCGCGATCGCATCGTGGGACTCTCGTTGGCAGTCGAGGCACATGAGGCGTGGTATGTGGAGTTTACGGAGTCCAATAGCGCAGCGTTTGCCGAGGTGGTACGACCTCTATTCGAGAGTGAGCATATTGTCAAGGTGGCGCAAAATATGAAGTTCGATATCATGGTGCTTCGCCGTTTGGGTATCGAGCTACGTGGCGAGAAGATAGATACCATGATTTTGCATTATCTGCTCGACCCTGAGTCGCGCCACAATATGAACTATCTGGCGGAGCGTTATCTAAGATATCAGCCTATCCAGATCGAGAGCCTGATTGGTCGCGGAGCGCGTCAACTCTCGATGGATCAGGTAAATATAGAAGCAGTCAAGGAGTATGCTGCTGAGGATGCCGATATCACTCTTCAGCTCAAGCACGTCCTTTGGGAGCAGATTGAGGAGCAGGGTTTGGTTGATTTGTATCGTAAGGTCGAGGAGCCGATGATTGAGGTGTTGTGTGATATGGAACTTGCTGGAGTGAAGATCGACTCTGAGTTGCTTGCCGACTATGCCGTTGAGCTTAATCACGAGCTGCAACGCCTTGAGCAAGAGATTCGCACTCAGGCAGATGAGCCATTGCTCAATGTCAATTCGGCACGTCAGTTGGGTGAGGTGTTGTTCGGTAAGTTGAAGATCACCGATAAGCCAAAGATGACCAAGACACGCCAATACTCTACCGAGGAGGAGTATCTTCAGGGCTTTGCTTCGAAGCATCCTATCGTGGAGAATATTCTCAAATATAGAGGTGTCAAGAAACTTATCTCCACCTATGTCGAGGCTCTTCCGCAGTTGGTAAATCCTGTGTCGGGACGTATTCATACATCTTTCAATCAAGCAGTTACGGCTACTGGTCGATTGTCCTCGACTAATCCAAATTTGCAGAATATCCCCGTCAGAGACGATATGGGACGCCGTATCCGCGAGGCGTTTATCCCATCGGATGAAGATCATCTTCTGCTCTCGGCAGATTATAGTCAGGTGGAGCTTCGCCTGATGGCACATCTGAGTGGCGACCCATCGCTCATCGAAGCGTTTGAGCAGGGCGAGGATATCCACTCTGCCACCGCTGCCAAGCTATTCCATAAGCCAATCTCAGAGGTTAGCTCCGAGCAACGCCGCCGTGCCAAGACTGCCAATTTCGGAATCATCTACGGCATCTCGGCTTTCGGTCTGAGTCAGCGTCTGGATATCCCTCGCAAGGAGGCTAAGGAACTTATTGACGGCTATTTTGCTACCTATCCAAAGGTCAAGGAGTATATGGATCGCAGTATCGAGCGAGCCCGCGAGAAGGGTTATGTCGAGACTGTATTTTCGCGCCGCCGCTACCTGCGTGATATCTCTTCGCGCAATGCTGTGGCTCGTGGTGTTGCCGAACGCAATGCCATCAATGCTCCGATTCAGGGTAGCGCCGCCGATATCATGAAGTTGGCTATGATTCAGATCGCGCGCCGCTTCAAGGCTGAGGGTATTCGTTCGCGCATGATTCTTCAGGTGCATGATGAGGTTATTGTAGATATGCTTCGCTCGGAGCAGGAGAAGGTTGTGCGTATTGTGAAGGAGTCGATGGAGAGCGTGGCTCAGTTGCGTGTACCGCTGATCTCCGATGCAGGCATAGGTCAGAATTGGTTAGAGGCGCATTAGGATTGAGCGGGATAATGTGATAAGGCTATAACAAAAAAGGTCGCCCTCAAGTGGCGACCTTTCTTATGTATATTACTTTTGACTACTTCTTGATGAGCTTCATAGCGAAACCACCACCCTGAGCCATTGTAACTTTCACCTTCTTAGAGCTATCTACGCTCTGCTTAACGATGCGGAAGTCACGTGCAATAGCGTTAGCCTTGTAACCGTCAACCATGTTAACCAACTCGTACTGACCCTCTGGCAAGAACGAGAGGTCAATCTCTACCTGACGCTGGTTCCAGTTGTTAAGACCACCTACATACCAGTCATCACCGCTGCGGCGTGCGATAACGGCGAACTCGCCAACCTTACCGTCCAAAGCCTTAGTCTCGTCCCAAACGGTTGGGATAGAAGCGATGAACTGAGTACACTCTGGCTCCTGCTCGTAGTTAGATGGAGAGTCACACAACATGTTGAATGGAGCCTCAAATACAACGTACATAGCCAACTGGTGGCAACGTGTACCCTGGCTCATAGGATCAGAACCACTTACACGGTATGTTGACTTGTTACCGTTGAGCATAGCACCCTGAGTGTAGTCCATAGGACCAGCAACCATACGGATGAATGGGATCTGAGTGTCGTAAGTTACCTGATCGAAGTCTGAGAAACGTGACCACTTCATCTGCTCCAAACCGTTTACACCCTCGTAGTTCACTACGTTAGGATATTTGCGTGAAAGACCACATGGCTTGTAAGCACCGTGGAAGTCACACATCAAGTGATACTTAGCAGCAGTAGCAGCAGCGCGCTCGTAGAAGTCAACCATCTTCTGGTCGTCACGATCCATGAAGTCGATCTTGAAGCCCTTAACGCCCATCTCAGCGTAGTGCTTAAATACGTTGTCCATGTCGCGATCTACAGCCCAGTAACCGCCCCAAAGAACGATACCTACACCGCGATCCTCAGCGTATTTGCAGAGGTGCTTGATGTCGATCTGAGGGATAATCTGCATAAGGTCAGCCTTGAGGTTTACGTTCCAACCCTCATCGAGGATTACGTACTCGATACCGTTAGCGGCAGCGAAGTCGATGTAATACTCATAAGTGCGGTTGTTTACGCCTGGCTGGAAGTCAACACCACGAAGACCCCAGTTGTTCCACCACTCCCAAGCAACCTTACCTGGCTTGATCCATGATGTATCGCCGATCACGTTCTCGTGGCTCAAGCGGAATACCATATCATCGTCCAAAAGCTCAGCGTCATTGTTTGCAACGATACATATACGCCATGGGAATGAACGCTCGCCATCAACCTCAGCGATATATGGCTTGCGGCTCTCTACCAAACCCTGCAACATGTTGTGACCGCCCTGCTTGATCTTGTCAGGTACAGGAGCGTAGTTTGACTCCAAAGTAGTGTCGTTGTTGCTGTTGTAGAGGTACATACCAGGGTAGCTCATCAGGTCAGACTCTGTGATACAAACCTTACGGTCGCCCAAGTCAACCAATACAGGCAAGTACATCAAACGCTTCTGACCCATCTTCTTCATTGGCTCAATGAAGTAAGGACCCTCGAATGAGTTGAAATACTGCTCAGAGAACTCCTTGTTGGCGTTAGAGCGAGTGTAAGAGCAATATACTGTAGGATCGCCCTCGAAAGCGTACTCCGAGATCTCGTTCTTCACAGTGTAAGCACCCTTGCGAGTAGAGATGAAGCGGTAAGCAGCAGCCTCATCGTAAGCGCGGAACTCGATAGCGTAGTCGCCCTTGAATGTAAGGGTCAAAGTAGAGCACTTATCCTCTACTTGAGCCTTCTTGTAGAGTGGAGCAGGGATCATCTCATCGATCTTACCCACTACAGCCTTCTTAAGACGTGGAGCTACACCCCAAGTCTCGTTCTCACCGATCTGCATAGCGATCTGAGAAGGGTTGATAACTATCTTGCCATCAGCCTCGACACTCCAACGGATGTCCTGATCGATAGTGACAGTTACCTTCAATGAACCATCAGGAGAGCTGATGCTCTTTACTGTTGGCTTTGCCTCGACAGCTACCAATGAGCACAAGGCAAACATCAAAAATAATACTTTCTTCATTGTTTTATTTATTTAATAGTGATATAAGTTTTTCTGCGTCAAAGTTAGCCATTTTTTTTCAACTCATTGTAAATAATTTGTATCTTTACGTTGTAAAAGTACAAAATGTTAGGTTTTGTCCTCGTTTCGTGTATTTATTTAACAAAATAAGTTGATTCTGAATGACTCTTAATAACCAAGAACTTATCGAGCGTTTTATCTCCTATATCCTCTCCGTGAAGCGTTACTCGCCACTCACAGCGCGTAACTACCGCCACGATTTGGAGGAGTTTCTCTCGTGGGGCGAGGAGTCATCAGGTGGTGATTTCGAAATGCTGGAGGTCAAAAGCGAGGATCTGCGCCGATGGATGATGAAGCTCTCGGATGATGGCAAGATGAAAAGTGCCTCGATCAACCGCACGCTCTCATCGCTGCGCTCCTTCTATCGTTATTTGCGTCATGAGCAGATCATCATCCATAATCCTTTTGTCGGGGTATCTACTATGCGCACCTCGCGCCGCCTGCCCAAATATGTGGCTGAGGAGCCGATGGCAAGGGTCGTTGAGCGCGTGTTGCAAGATGTTGAGAGTGAGGATTATATCACTTCACGTAATGCACTCATTATCCTTATGCTCTATGCCGCTGGCTTGCGCCTTGCCGAGTTGGTGGGGCTTGATGAGGGGGACTTTAGCTCCGACTTTCGGATGCTCAAGGTGCGAGGCAAGGGCGACAAGGAGCGTGTTGTGCCTGTGGTTTCGCGTTTGGGAGATATTCTTAGGCAATATAATTCTCGTTTTTTAGCCTCAAAAATTTGGAATTCTCACGAAAAACCACTATTTTTATCAAAGCGAGGGGAACGTATCTCTCGGAGCGATGTCCAGCGTAGCGTGGCACGTCTTCTGCGGGAGTGTGGGGTAGAGGGTAAGACCTCGCCGCACGTTTTGCGTCACACCTTTGCTACCCACCTTCTTAACGGTGGGGCAGACTTGAGGGAGATTCAAGAGTTGTTGGGGCACTCTTCACTCCGCGCCACACAGGTCTATACCCATAACAATATAGCCCAGCTCAAAAGCGTCTATCATAGGGCGCATCCCCATTCTCGGGGCGAGGCTGGTCAAGAAGGGGAATAAGTTTGGTTTATCGCCCATGAGCCGTAGGCTTCAGGAGGCGTTAAGATAATGTTTAATTTTAAATTTTTAGGCTATGAACGTACAGATCCAGTCAGTGAAGTTCGATGCAGGACAGAGATTGCTCGAATTCATCGAGAAGAAATTAGCCAAGTTGGACCGTGTTGCTGCCGATGCAACAGGTATTGATGTAGTGTTGAAACTTGAAAAAGATGACGAACGCGGCAACAAAATTGCAGTGATCACTTTGCGAATGCCGGGCGGCGATATCCGCGTGGAGGAGCAGGCTCGTACATTCGAGGAGGCGATCGACAGCTCTATGGATGTCCTGAAACGTCAGATCGAGAAGCGTAAGGAGAGGTAGTAACCTCCTCTGCGCAGTATAACTAAATTTTGGGAGGTTGCCATTGTTATTCCGCGCAACCTCCTTCTTTTTTCCATAACTTTTATTTACATCGCTGATATGCCATTTAAGAAAAAACCTCAGCAGATAGAAAAATACGAGCGTCATTACTCCGAGCGTGGGCTTAGCGACAAACTCAGTCGTGTGGCTCGGCGTGCGGGCATCAAGGTTGTATATCTTGTTCTGCTGCTCTTCTATGCCGTGCGTAGCGACAAGATCTCGGCTAAGGATCGAACTATCATCTTCGGTGCGTTGGGTTATTTCATCCTGCCGTTGGATTTTCTGCCCGATTTGATTCCGCTTTTGGGTTATACCGATGATCTGAGTGCTTTGGCTATAGCTTTGGGGCGTGTGGCGATGAACATAGACGATGATGTGAAAGCTCGCGCACGCGAAAAGTTGGCGCAGTGGTTCCCCGATTACGATCAGAAGAAAATAGATGAAGTTGTCTAACAAGGTGATTTTGGCGTCATGCGTATCCCTGCAATCACTTATCTTTTGCAACTTCATAACATACGAGGTTGTCCAGCAAGTTCTTGTTGGACAACCTTTTTCTTGTCTCGGATCGGACTATTATCTGCGTGGCAGTAGCTTGCGCAGGCTCTTCATCCAGCGTTTTGCTATACGCAGAGATCCCTCCTTGTTGGGGTGCACTTTGTCCTGAATGGTGTGCTTCTGCCAATCCCATCCCTTGGCTTGGTTGACCAAAATTACATTCTTCGATCCAATCTCCTTGACCATATGCCTTAGGCTGAGGTTCAGATCGGGGATGTAAGAGTATTTGGGCAGTTTCCCGCTTGTAATTACTTCAGCTACAAGGATTTTTGCATCGGGATTTATCTTTCGGATTTTTTCAATGATCGACCTATGGGCTGCGACCATCCCTGCTACGGGATTCTCCTCGATGAAGTGGTTATGTCCAGCGTGTAGCAACATCACATCGGCAGGATATTTTTGGTAAAGTTCCTCGATCCTTGATTCAAGGTACTCAACCTTTTGACCGCTGTAACCACAATTTCGAATCTCTACATTATTGACCTTCTTGGACTTTTCGCCCAGAAATTGGATGGCGTAGCCCTCCTGAGTGAGCATCTGCCAAAGTGGGATGGTGTAGCTCTCGAATTTGCTGCCTCCCTGAGTGATTGAGTCTCCGAGTGCAAGTATTGTCGTTGGCTTTGTCTGAGCCCACGCGTTGTAGCTTAGGCTGAGTGTTAAGCTCAAAAAGAGTATTATTCGCCAGAAAGTTCTCATCATTGCATTGTGGTTTAAACAGAAAAGGGTGCGCGACACTCATTGCGCCTGCACCCTTTGCGATTTGATCCTCGAAGTGATCTTCTGGAGTGTGGAGTTTTAAATTCTCGTTACCCCTCCCCCTTTAGATTACTTCTTAGGCTTTTTGTATGTTGGCCATGCGCCACCTAAGTTGTAGAGCTGATTGTTCTCCAATCCACTCTTACCCATACCCTTCTTCATCAAGGTCTTGAGCTGATTGAGGTGAGAAGTATATACGCCGCGTGGCAAAACGCCATGCTCGGTGCAGATGCCAGCTGCCATACCTACAACCTCACCCATCATACCTGTGGTACGCATCACGCGCACTGTACCCAAGCCGATGTGAGTTACGCTGATATCGCGACCTGCCATGAAGAGGTTGTCGATATTGCGTGAGTAGAGACAACGATAAGGTACTGCGTAAGGGTTAGTCTTGCCGTGTACGCAAATTGACTTAAACTCGTTACCAGGGAAGTGAGCCGTATTCTTTGGATCTGGGTAGTGGAGGTCGATGCTCCATGTTGTTGTGAACGAAGCATCTGGATACTTAACCTCGTTTACCAAGTCGTTCTCGGTCAATACATGATCGCCCAACAGACGGCGTGACTCACGCTTACCTGCGATGTATGCCACCCAACCCAATTTGCGGTTCTTGTACTTGTCGTTCTCTGCGAGTCTGTTCTTCAGATAGCTCCAGTTTGAATAAACCACCATCAGACCGTAGTCGCGGATACGCTCGAACTCCTTACATTGGTCGCGGTTCATACCTGTCTCCCAAGTCCACTCGCCCATAGTTACCTTCTGGCAGCTCTCATCGTTGAACGTAAGACCGTACTCAAACACAGGGAATGTCTGCGCCGCCTTATCCTCTACCGAATACCACTGAACAGAAGAACCCATTGTCAGCTTGTCAGCCTTCTCAGGAGCCGATGGCTCGTTGTATTCGCTACGAGCCTCACGACCCATAGCGTAGTCAGCACCAGCCAAATAACCTACAGTACCATCACCTGTACAATCTGAGTAGATAGGAGCTACGAACTTTATGATCTCGCCTGACTCGATATGTTGAGCATATACAGCCGAGATGTGACCATCCTTGCTGTCAACCTTATATACGCGGTAAGATGGATAAAGATCCAGATTCTCCTTCTCAGCCTCCAAGAATGCACGCTTCTTGTCATCCTCGTAGAACTCAGCAGGCTGTGCGTTACCGCCCTTCAATGGACCAAACTCCTTGATCATGTTACCAAGATTAGTGTATGGCTCCATCTCGATGTGACCTCCCAAGTGTACGCGAGTCTCCGATGAGTTACAACCACCCCAAATAGGACGGTCATTGATCAATGCCACCTTAGTACCCATACGCGCTGCTGCAACCGATGCACAGATACCTGCCACACCGCCACCGACAACGACAAACTGATACTTAACCTCGCGAATCTTCTGCTCTGAATTCTGCTCGCGGAATGCTGCTAAAGCCTCACCCTCGGCAGGAGGAAGGAGTGTTTTGTTGGTAGTGAGCCAGATGGCATCGCAACGACCCTCAAAACCCTTCAAGTCGTGCAACTTGAGCTCTGTCTCCTCGCCAACTCGTGCCGAACCAGCATATTGCCACATCCATTTATTACCTTTAGTACCCAATGTTGTTGGGAGCTCCTTGCCATCGATGCTGATCTTGAAAGCACCCGGACCCTCTACTTCGCTCCATGGTGAAGTCCAGTTGTAGGTGCGTACCCAAACGTGATACTTACCCTTAGCAGGCAAAGTGATCTTAGTCGAAGCATCCTCCACAGCCTGACCCATACCGTGAGCTATAAGGTATGGAGAGCCCATCTCGAATGTGAACTGCTGATCCACGCTCCAGCCGCCCTTCTGAGCAAAGCTCTCAGCCTCGAGCAACAATGTAGCATCGGGAGTTGATGAGCAAGCCGAAAGACCCAGCACCAAGAGTAGTCCCAAAAGAACTCGTTTCATAGTTTTTTGTTTATTAGTTTTCTGTTATTCGTTTCTTCTCTGCTTTACCCCACATCGAATGTGGCGGGGCGCAGAGCATTAAAAGATAAAGCAAGTCTGTCGCTGATTACGGCAGACTCGCTCTATTTATTTCATTATTTGTACTCGAACCAAGCTGTAGCCTTAGTGTCGCAATCCACCTTTACGCGGATCCAACGAGCCTGGAACGACTGTGGGAAACGGTGCTCAAATGTCTGACCTGGAGTAACCTTGAAGTCACCATACTTGAACCACTGACCATCGCCCGTAGGATCAACCTCCACAGTGAAGGTTGCATCGCCTGAGTTAGAGTGAGTGAGCGACATGGTACGCTTATCGTAGAATCCGATAAGGAATGGATCAGAAGGCTCGCCAGCCTTAACTGGAGTCTCAACCAATGGACCACCATGACCTGTTGGCTTACCCATCTTCCACAAATCATCGATAGCACCAGCCCATACTGCAGCCTTGCCGTCCTCCGAAAGTACGATATGAGCATTCTCCTGAGCCTTGCTGTGGTCGATACCTGTGAACATCATCATACCGCGATATGATGCGTAGTCGTTGATAGCAAACTTGTGTGAAGATACAGGGCGGATCTTAGCATAACCATCAGCATTCTCGGCTGGAAGCTCAAAGAATGTACCGTGGCATGAGAAGAGGTCACGCTCGGTAGCAACCTCACGACACAGACGCAACTTCTGCTGCTCGATCATCTCGTTATACTTGTCGTGTCCCAAAGGCAAACGCCAGCGGCGATCCTTAGCGTCAACGATGAGGATTGAGCCCTTGTCGATCTGGATAACATCCTCAGGAATAGCGAACTTGTCGGCGATATACTCAGCCATCTCAGCATCATCCTTAGCCTGAAGATTCATCTTACCATCCAACTCGTAGTAAGCCTTGCCCTCGGCTGTTGTAGCCAAGATACCCAAAGCGCGGCGGTTGTCTGGCAAACCATACATCAAGCCCTCAGAGTCACCTGCCTGCTTGATTGTAGCCAAACCGTTGAAGATAGCGTCAGGCTCTGTAGTACGGCTCTCAGCCTCTGCCAAAACGAATGTAAGATCTACGTTGATGTCTGCGTTGCTGATAGCGCGGATCCAAGTACCCTTGTCAGTAGCCTCAAATGGCACGAAGAGTGAAGTATTTGCACCAACCTCTACCTTGCGAAGCTCGCTCCACTTGTTATCGCCCTTCTGGTCAACCTCGAATGTGATGACAGCAGGCTTTGAAGAACGGTTCGCAATCCAAGCACAACGATTATCCCAACCATTAAAGAGGAATGGCTCAGATGCAACACCAGCCTTAACATCCTCCTTGAGCCACAATGAGCCACCTGCAGTTGTAGGACCTACGTTATCTGGAGTTGACATATCGCCAAACCAAATGTTAGAGTGTGACTGACCAGGACCACCGATATTACCCTTCTGCTTACGCTTGTTGAGGAACTCGCTCTGTGCTGAGTCGTCACAACCGAATACCAAACGTCCATTCCAGTTTGCAAAGTCGGCGATAACCTTCAGATATGCACCGCGAGGTGTGATACCTGCTGTATTAGCAGAAGTGAAGGTATGTGGGAAACGCCAGAACATACCGTGCATAGTCATCAAATAGTCTGGATTCTCCTTTGTGCCTACGTTGCGGATACGAGGCCACTCTGTGTTCCAGCCATGTGCGCCATCATACGCGAAACTTGCCTTTGGCAGGCGGTAGAATGTCCAGCCCTTCTCAGGCTCGCGGCAAGCCAAGATCACTGACTTATAGTCCCAACCCAATGCCCAGATAGGATCATTTACCGAAGCATTACCCTCGATACCGCCAGGACCTGTAATCTCTGTAAACTGCTTGCGCATGATAACCTTCCAATCCTTACCGTCCCACTCTGCCAACGAACCCGATGGGATGTCGAACTGCACGCGTGCCAACTCGCCCTCCTCGCCGTTGTTAGAATATACGGCAACACCTTGGCTTGAGTAGAAGCCCTTACCATGATAACCTGGCAACAGCGGACTCAGACGACCCTTGAAGCCCTCTTTCTTCATCTGGTTACCATCCTTGTAAAGAGTCTTAACCTCCAATGTATTGACATCTACATCGTAGAATCCTGCCTCCATCGAAGCGTAGAGGATTCTGTTCTCAGGATCTGTCAAGTGAGCAGCGTTACCTGTTGGACGACCTGGAGCCACATCGTAAGGGATAGTTCTCACGTTACCCTTTGCATCAATCACGTGAGGACCAATGAAGAGCTGCTGACTTGGCTTGTGGATCATACGGTTGGCTGGAGTACCACCGATACTCTCCTCGCGCACGATCTGCTGCAAGTCTGGTGTAATCTCATAGAGTTTGTCGTCCGAACCGTAAGGTTCATGAGGTGAATACGAAACCACCCACAAACGATCAGCCCAAGGCACTACGGCTCCTGTACCGCACTCGCCCTGTGAGTTATAGTATGCCAAATGAGGGTAGATACCACTATAACATGGATATCCAGTCTCGTCTATGGCTGTGACTTTCTCTGTCTGAGAACATGATGCGACCATCGCAGCCAATAGAACAGGAACAAAAAGTTTGGTTATTTTCATCTTTGTTATCTTTTTTTCTTAATACCGCGGAAGCCCGACTTTCATCGGGCTGCCGCAAAGTATTGGTATATAAAATTTTACCAGTTAGGATTCTGAGTCAAGTTCTCGTTGATCAGACGGTCTGCAGCTGGAATTGGCCACAAGTAGTCACGATCCTTGTCGAACTTGCGCTCGGCAGCTACTACGATATAACCTGCGTCAACCATGTATCTGATATCTGCGATACCGTTCTCGTCAATCTGTGGAGTACCACCGATAGGGTAGCAACCATTCTCCCAGTTTCTGATAAACTGCTTGTAGTCATCAGATACTGAAGCCTCATTACCATCCCATGAAGCACTACCTGACCATACGCGCTTGAGGTAATACTCTGGTGAGTTGAATACCTTCTCAGCCAATCTCCAACGCAACAGGTCGTGATAACGCCAGCCTTCCCAAGCCATCTCGATGTAACGCTCTGTACGGAGTACAGTACGCATCTGAGCCTGTGTGCCGTTGATAACCTTTGGATAAGCGATACCTGTGCCGTTGTAAGCACGCTCACGCAACTTGTTGATAGTAAGGTCAAGAACCTCCTGAGTACACTTGTTCTGCTCGATCATAGCCTCAGCGTACATCAACAATACGTCACCGTAACGCAAGTAAGGATATGTAGTAGGTGCGCCGCTACGACCATTCTCCAACCATGTCTCGTCAACATACTTCTTCCAGATAAAGCCGTGGTATGCAGCGTGCTCTGCGCGAGCCTTAGAATCGGTGTTGCTCACCATCTTACCTGTACTAACGTTGAGCACCTCTGTGCGGTTAGGAGCTGGACTATGCTCGATACCCATGAATGCATACTCTGCTGGGTCGTATGTGCCGTCCAAAACCTTCTTGTTGTGAGCTGTAGCGAAAGGCATTACAGTCATAGCCAAGCGTGGGTCACGATTCTCGAAGAGATCCTTTGGATTGTAGAGTGGAGACTCATCGATAGGCTTACCATCGATACATGGATATGCGCAAACCAACTCGTATGATGGACCATTTGTACCCCAACCACCATGTACACGACCAACTACGTTGTTCACGTCAGCAGCAGCGAAATAATACTTCTTCAAACCTACATCACCGCGGAAGCCGAAGATCAACTCTGGAGACCAAGCCGATGTGAAGAGCTCCTGATAGTTCTCATGCAAGCTGTAAACGCCCAAATCCATACAATCCTTAGCTGCAGTAGCTGCAACATCGTAGTCACCGTTCCAAAGAGCAGTACGTGCCTTGAATGCCAAAGCAGCACCCTTTGTTGCGTACTGGATACCACCGTAGCTCTCAGGAAGCTTAGCGATAGCCTGATCGAAGCACCAATATGCATACTCCAATACCTCAGCCTTAGGAGAACGCGTAGCAGAGTAAGCCTCATCAAGTGTCATACCCACCTTATCGAGGATTGCATCACCCCAGAAGAATGCCAAGTTACCATAAGCGAAGCCCATGTAGAAGTAAGCCTGACCCTCATAGAGCTGAACTGTAGTCTCTGGTACACCCATTGCGCGAGCGTTATCCAACTTACCGATGATACGCAATGCGCGAGCAATACCTTTATAATAATTCTGCCAGTGTGTTTTAACAGTACCGTCCTCAGAAGTCATTGAACCGTTCTGAACCGCCTGAGTGATGTTACGCCAAGTCACATCATCACCCCATGATTTATTGAAGATAGGGAAGAAATCGGTACGATAGAAGTCGTTCACCGACATCTCAAGCTCCTGTTGCGTAGAGTACCAAGTCTCGCTTGATCCCTCAGAAAGCGGAGCCAACTCAAGATCGACGCAAGCTGTTAGCGCAAACGCCGAAGCAATACATGCAATTAATATCTTTTTCATATCGTTATACGCTTTTAGAATTTAACATTTACACCGAATACAAATGATGTAGAGATGAAGTGTGATCTCCAACCCAACTCAGGATCGTAACCCTTAGGGAAGTTACTGATAGCTGGAAGGTCGTTCACGCTAACATATACGCGGAGGTTCTTCATCATGATGTGCTTCAAGATATCCTGTGGCAATGTGTAGCCGATAGAGATGTTCTTAACACGGAAGTAACCGCCGTTGAAGAGCCAATAGTCAGAACCAGAGTAGCTTGAAGAGTTGGTATCGCTCAAGCGAGGATACTTCATCTTAGCGTTCTGCTCTGGAGTGTTGTGCTGGCTCCAGTAGTTACCCAAAAGCAACTCTGGTGTTGCACCCCACTTGTTACGCAATGGCTGGATCCAACCTGTGTTGAACATTACGGTCTGGTGACCTACGCCCTGGAATGAAAGGCTGAAATCCAAGCCCTTCCAACCCATAGCGATGTTACCACCGTAGAGGTACTCTGGCAATGAGTTACCCATGCGAACCTTATCGTCTGCATTGATAGTGCCATCCTCTACTACATCTACGTAACGTACATCACCTGCCTTGTCGTTCTTAGACATTGTAGGAACCTTATTGCCGTTCTCGTCATAGAGATCCTCCTCTGTGATGAACAAGCCGTTTGACTTGTAAACATACCACTCGTTGTAGTAAGAACCCTTCTCGATGATCTTGTTACCAGAGATAGTACGCTTGTCACCCATGTAACCCATTCTTGAACGGTAGTCAGAGATATTAGCCGATACGCTGTACCAGAAGTTATCACCTACCTGATCCATCCACTTCAGCTCGAGATCCCATCCCTTAGTGTACATATCACCAGCGTTCTGCGAAGGAGCAGAGAAACCAGCGTATGATGGGAAACCGAGTGTAAGCAACATATCCTCAGTCTTCTTGTAGTAGTAGTCTGCTGTCAAGCTCAAACGCTGATCGAAGAACGATGCATCGATACCTACACCGTAAGTAGTTGTAGTCTCCCAAGTGATGTCCTTAAATGCGTAGTAAACCTGAGCTGCATTCTGAAGAGCAGTAACCTCGCCCTTACCCTTGTTGTACATGTAGCTTGTACCGAAGTTCATTGAAGCCATGTATGGGAACTCAGAACCGATACGCTCGTTACCCAACTGACCGATAGAACCTCTAAGCTTCAAATAAGTTATAGGCTTAACATTCTCCTTGAACCAAGGCTCCTCAGAGATTACCCAACCTGCAGATACAGATGGGAATACACCCCAACGGCTATCCTTGTGGAAACGTGAAGAACCATCGGCACGTACGTTAGCCTGAAGCATATACTTATTCTTATAAGAGTACATCACGCGACCGAATACTGACTGGTATGCGTTGTGACCTGCTGAACCAGAGTTGTACTGATAATCCTCAGGACCGATGTTCAAATAAGGATATGTGTTCAAGAGGTAGTTTGAACGAGATGCGCCCAAGTTCTCCCAATTAGCTTTGTAACCCTCATAACCAACCATGGCGTTGAATGAGTGATCACCCCACATATTAGCGTAGTTAGCATAGAACTGATATGTACGGTTGTTAGAATCGTTACGAGTCTCTGAAAGGTTTGTAGTCTTCATTGACTCGAACAATGTAGAAGCACCGTTCTCATAATATACGTTAACAGCCTTAGTGAAGTTCTTATTCTTATAGAATGTATAACGTGGAGCGAAGATACCAGTGATTGTAAGACCCTTCACAGGCTTGATGTCGATCTGAGCCTTACCTCCGAACTTGTAATAACTACCTGTGCTTGTACCACCCTCGCGCAAAGCTGCCAAACCGTTAGCACCATCCTTCACGTCAGCATAAGTGCCATTCTCCCAGTAAGGACCATAGATAGGAGCCATGATGTATGTCCAATCCATTGCGTTACCGAATGCTGGAGAGTTGCTCTGTGAAGCAGCGAAGTCCAAGTTAACACTTGCGTGCAACCACTTTGTGATGTTGAAATCGTTGTTCATACGACCGGCGTAGCGATCATAAGAACGGTTGTTGTAACGGAAGTAACCGTCACCTGTCTGGTAGTTGAAAGTGAACTTAGTACGCAAATTCTCAGTACCACCTGACAAAGCCAAAGTGTGCTGCTGGTGAGAAGTTGTACTCTTAGTCATTACGTCAACCCAGTCAGTGTTTGGATAGTGGTAAGGATCCTTGGCGTTGTTAGCCATGTAAGAGTTGATATACTCCTGAGAATAAACAGAATATGGATCAGCTGCACCATCGTTCCAAGTGATCTCATTCTTAGTGTTGAACCAATCCACTGCACTACCATTCTTAGGACGAGCAGTTGGAGTATCCAATGAGAACTCATAAGTATAGTCCAAGTTGAACTCCTTATTCTTAGCACGCTTAGTTGTGATGAGGATTACACCTGCTGCAGCACGTGAACCGTAGATAGCAGCCGAAGCAGCATCCTTCAAAACTGTCATTGTCTCAACGTCTGTTGCCAATACATCGTTCAATGAAGATGGCACACCGTCAACGATTACCAATGGATCGTTGTTTGACATTGTTGTCACACCACGGATGATAACAGAACCGCCATCACCAGGACCACCTGAAGAACGTGTAACCTGTACACCAGCGATCTGACCCTGCATAGCTGCAGAGATCTGCTGAGTAGAACGGTTTGTCAAAAGTGAGCCCTGAACGCTTGACATAGAACCAGTCAAGTCACCCTTACGAGCTGTACCGTAACCAATCACCACGACATCCTCCAAAGCCTGAAGATCCTCCTCCATTGTAACCTTGATTCTTGTCTGGCTACCGACCTTTACGTTTACAGTCTTGTAACCGATAGATGTGAATTGCAGAGTTTGACCAGCCTTTGCTGACAACTCGAAATCACCGTTTGCATCGGTGATTGTACCTTTGGCATTGTCTTCAGCGAGAACAACTGTAACACCTACAAGTGGCTCTCCTTTCTGATCTACGACATTACCCTTCACTAAATTCTGCGCCATAGCGGTGGAAATACCTCCACCAACTAAAAGTGTGATTATCAACGCAAAGCGTGCGCCAATAACCAGACTACGCAATGATGCGATAGTACTTTTTAGGTTCATAGATTAAGTTTTTTTGTTTGGTTATTAGTTTGTTAAAATGTTTACGAGTTTCTGTTTGCACTCATTTTATACATACAAATATAGGAAAAATAAATGTTACGACAATAACTTTTTTCAAAAAAAATGAATTACCCCCCCTTAAATTAAATTTTTTAAAAACTACTTTTGGGTCAATAATTATTGGTGTTATGCGATAGTAGGATGTAGTGAAAACCGCACCCGTAACGGGTGGTTTATTAGAGGGGAAGCGATTTTTGCTAAAGGGTGTTTGGCGAGATGATTTAATAAAACAGGCGTTACGCCTGCGTCACTCCACCGCACCCGTAACGGGTGTTTTATTAAAGGAAAGTTATTTTTGCTGAAAGATGTTGTTGATAGTTTGGTAGCTTATCACGTCACTCCACCGCACACCTAAGGTGTGTTTTATTATTTGTGAGCAAATCCTGCTAATGGGTGTTGCTGATAGTTTGATAGCTTCTCACGTCACTCCACCGAGCGTAAGCGAGGATTGGAGTCTCTAACGGGGAAATTTTAGGGTGGTGATTATTATTTTTGTAGAGATTCCAATCATTTCTCATTGTCATTCGAAATGTGGAATGACGTGCTAAACAAAGTAAAACTAATGCGCGCGTCATTAAAAATTACTTTTTAGGTTTTTAATAGAATTGTTAGTTGCAAATAAGTTTAGGTTATGGGGCTATAAAAAATATCAATCGAATTTATTTTCAAGCCGCCATCTTGTAGCACTATCTTTGCAATAGAGAAAATAAACAAATTCAAAAACGAAAAAATATGGCTACACGAAATTTGACATACACCACATTCTGCAATGAGATTGCAGATCTGGAGAAGTATCCCGTTGATTGGAAATACAAGGGTAAGCGTCCTGCGCTGATTGATTTTTATGCTTCATGGTGCGGACCATGCAAGATGTTGGCTCCACTGCTTGAGGAGCTCTCGGAGGAGTACGCTGGTAAGGTCGATATCTATAAGGTGGATGTCGATAAAGAGGAGCATTTGGCAAGAATATTCGATATCAGATCAATCCCTACCCTGATAGCTGTGCCTGTGGTGGGCAAGCCTGAGCGTAGCCTCGGCGCAAAGTCCAAGGAGCAGTTGCGTGAATTGCTCAATGGGTTGAAGTAAGCGTACGAATCGAAGATTATCATATCGTTGATTTTGGCTTATTCCGAGTCCTTGCCCGTAGTGAAGAGATGATTCTTTACATTATTAATAATATATAGTGCGTAAGTAGAATATCCAACCTGATAAAAAATAAAATTATGGCTACAAAGTTTTTTAAGTGCCGCCATTGCGGTAATGTAATCGTAAAATTGGTAGATTCTAAAGTCCCTGTGGTATGTTGTGGTGAGCAGATGGAGGAGCTGGTTCCCAATACTGTCGATGCCAGCGGCGAGAAGCACCTGCCCGTAGTTACACGAGTGGATGATTCGACCATCAAGGTCGAGGTGGGTAGTGTGGCGCATCCTATGTTGCCCGAGCATCATATCGCCTTCATATATGTCGAGACCGAGTGTGGTGGCATCCATGTCAACCTGAAGGATAAGCCCGAGGCTGTGATCTCGTTGGGCGCAGCCAAGCCTGTGGCGGTGTATGAGTATTGCAATCTGCACGGCTTGTGGAAAACTAAGTTGTAAACAATTTAGCTCATGTAATAAGATTAAGTGTTGAGAGGGTGCCGACCGCAGTTTGTCGTGCGCCCTCGTTTTTGTGGGGTGGAAATGCTGCTGACTCAGATTTTCTTAGCGTATAATTGACCATAAGAAAAGCGCCCATGTGGTGCGTGTGGGGGCGAATTTGGGTTTTGCTTAGCGTATATTTTACGAAAAGTTTGGTGAAGTTGTATTAATAAGCTAATTTTACCTAAGAAACGAATTGTAATTATATGTCGATACAAACTAACCAGTCCCTCTCAGTAGATTGCGTCCTCTTCGGATTCGATGGTACATCGTTGCGTGTGCTTCTGATCGAGCGACCAGCCTATAATAATCTGGAGAGAATGAAGTTGCCAGGATCGATGATTCATCAGAGTGAGACCATGCTCGAGGCGGCGGTGCGCGTCTTGGAGAGTGTCACAGGCATGAAGATTCATTATCTCAAGCAGCTCGAAATCTTCTCCGACCCTAAACGTCTGCGCAGCGATGAATTGGAGTGGATACGTCAGAAGTATCAGATCCAGACCGAGCGAGTTGTGACGGTGGGTTATTATGCGCTTGTGAAGCTGGATCGCCATCTGCTTGCTCATGTTTCGCGCAAGGGTGGTCGTTGGGTTCCTGTCGATGAGATTCAGCGTTTGGCGATGGATCATAAGCTGATCCTCTCTTCGGCTTTGGCGATGTTGTGTCGCGAGATGTTGCTTTCGCCTATTGCCTTTGAGTTGTTGCCCAAGAAGTTTACCATCAGTGAGTTACAACGATTATTTGAGGCGGTGCTTGGCGTGGAGTTAGATAACCGCAATTTCCGTAAAAAGATGTTCTCATCGGGTTTTCTGGTGGCTACGGGCGAGAAGCAGAAGGGTGTGGCACATAAGCCTGCCGAGTATTTCATCTTCGACCGCAGTGCCTACCGCCGCGCCGTGAAGGAGAAACTCAGGATGGGATTTATAGATAATTGGAGATATTGACGGAGGGTTAGATTTATAGGTGGGCAGATTTATCTGTGGATCAAATTTATAGGGTGACCAGAGGTCGCAAACAAAAAGCATAATTAGCAACTTAACCTTAAAATTTTAGAAAAACATAAATAAGCGTTATGACTAAGAAAAGTTTAGGTATTGACATTGGCTCGTCATCGGTTAAGGTATCTTTGTTGGATATCGCTTCGGGCGAGTGCGTTGCTTCATCTACCAATCCATCGCAGGAGATGCCTATCGAGGCGTTGCAGAGTGGTTGGGCGGAGCAAGATCCCGATATGTGGTGGAAATATGTGGTCGAGGGTATCAAAAAGATCTCTGAGCAGTACTCCATGAGCGATGTTGCCTCTATCGGTATTACCTACCAGATGCACGGCTTGGTAGCGTTGGATAAGGAGAATCGCCCCGTGCGTAAATCCATCATCTGGTGCGATTCGCGTGCTGTGGAGATCGGTGCCGAGGCATTGGAGTCTATCGGCAGGGAGTTTTGTTTGGAGCATACGCTCAATTCTCCGGGAAACTTCACCGCTTCGAAACTGGCGTGGGTTAAGCGCAATGAGCCTGAACTCTTTGAGCGTGTAGCTACCTTTGTGCTTCCGGGTGACTATATCGCATATCGTATGTCGGGCGAGCTTTCGACATCGGTTAGCGGTCTGTCGGAGCAGATCTTGTGGGACTTCAAGGAGGATAAGAGAGCCGATTTCGTTGCTGACTATTACGGTATTCCGCAGCAGATCATTCCTCGCGCGGGTGTCTCTATCGGCGTGGAGTCCAAGAGTGATAAGGCTACCGAGGAGTTGCTCGGTATCCCAGAGGGCACTCCTATCTCATATCGTGCAGGCGACCAGCCAAATAATGCCTTCTCGCTCAATGTAATGGAGGCTGGCGAGGTGGCTGCAACGGCAGGTACAAGTGGTGTGGTTTATGGCGTGGTGGATACTCCTAAGGCTGATCCTCTGTCAAGAGTGAATACCTTTGTTCATGTAAATCATGCGCCCGAGACTCCACGATATGGAATCCTGCTCTGTATCAATGGCACGGGAATCCTCAATTCGTGGATGCGCCGTAATGTGATGCAGCAGACTTTGGATTACGCTCAGATGAATGATCTGGCAGCGCAGGCTCCTGTCGGCTCTGATGGCGTTTTGGTTTTGCCATTCGGCAATGGCGCAGAGCGAGTGCTGGAGAATCGTATGACAGGAACCGAGATCGTGGGTGTGGATCTTAATCGCCACTCTACGGCTCATCTGTTGCGTGCGGCTCAGGAGGGTATCGCATACTCATTCCGCTATGGAATAGACCTGATGCGCGAGTTGGGCTTGAAGCCTGATGTGATCCGTGCAGGTAAGGCAAATTTGTTCCTTTCGCCACTCTTCCGTCAGACTTTGTCAACGCTTACAGGCGCGCGTATCGAGCTTTTCAATACCGATGGCTCGTTGGGCGCGGCACGTGGTGCGGCGTTGGGTGCAGGCTTGTATGCCAATCGTGAGGAGGCATTCCGTTCGCTCCGTTGTCTGGAGGTTGTGGAGCCTAAGGCAGAGGATGCCGAGGCTCTTGAGCAGAGCTATCAGGCATGGAAGCGAGAGGTGGAGCTTCGCCTAAAGTAGAGATTAATTTGTAATTCAGATATAACTTAATACAAACTTAAAACAACTAAAAATTATGGCAAAACAGTATTTCCCTGAGATTGGCAAGATCCAGTACGAGGGCAAAGAGTCAAAGAATCCATTGGCATTCCGTTATTACAACCCTGAGCAGGTCGTTGCAGGCAAGAAGATGAAGGATTGGTTCCGCTTCGCTATGGCGTGGTGGCATACACTCTGTGCTGAGGGTTCAGATCAGTTCGGTCCTGGTACAAAGACCTTCCCATGGAACGAGTCAGAGTGTGCTTTGGAGCGTGCTAAGGCTAAGATGGATGCAGGTTTCGAGTTTATGCAGAAGATGGGCATCGAGTATTACTGCTTCCACGATGTTGACCTTATTGATGAGGATCCAGATCCAAAGAAGTATGAGGCTAACCTCAAGGCAATCGTTGAGTATGCTAAGCAGAAGCAGGTTGAGACAGGCATCAAGCTCTTGTGGGGTACAGCTAACGTGTTCGGTCACAAGCGTTATATGAACGGTGCTTCAACTAATCCTGATTTCAAGGCTGCTGCACGCGCTATGTTGCAGATCAAGAACTCTATCGATGCTACTATTGCATTGGGCGGTGACTGCTACGTATTCTGGGGCGGTCGTGAGGGTTATATGTCACTTCTGAATACAGATATGAAGCGCGAGAAGGCTCACTTGGCTACTATGCTCAAGATGGCTCGTGACTACGCTCGCAAGCAGGGCTTCAAGGGTACTTTCCTTATCGAGCCTAAGCCAATGGAGCCAATGAAGCACCAGTATGATGTAGATACCGAGACTGTTATAGGTTTCTTGCGTGCTAATGGTTTGGATGGTGATTTCAAGATCAATATCGAGGTTAACCACGCTACATTGGCGGGTCACACATTCGAGCATGAGTTGCAGTGTGCCGTAGATGCAGGTTTGCTTGGCTCTATCGATGCTAACCGCGGTGACTACCAGAACGGTTGGGATACAGACCAGTTCCCTATCGACTTGTATGAGTTGGTACAGGCTATGTTGGTTATCATCCGTGGCGGTGGCTTGCAGGGTGGCGGTACAAACTTCGATGCTAAGACTCGCCGTAACTCTACCGATCCTGAGGATCTCTTCATCGCTCATATCGCAGGTATGGATGCTATGGCTCGCGCTTTGCTCATCGCTGCCGACATCATCGAGAACTCTCCATACGAGAAGATGCTCGCTGACCGCTATGCTTCATACGACAGTGGCGTAGGTAAGGATTTCGAGGAGGGTAAGCTCACATTGGAGCAGGTTGTAGATTATGCTTACGAGAACGAGCCTGAGCAGATCAGCGGTAAGCAGGAGCTCTACGAGTCTATCGTAAACATGTATATCTAAAGTTGTCAAACAAGGTGATTTTGGGGATTCTTTGGTCTTAAACGTCACTCCACCGAGCCTTTAGGTGAGGATTAGAGTCTCTAACTATTAAATTTTAGGGTAGAGATTCCAATCATCACTCACTCTGGGTTCGTGATGTGGAATGACATTGAAAATGGATCTTATTAGATTTATCAAAACACCGTATTACCCGAAGAGGGTGCTAACATCTTGTGTTAGACACCCTCTGTCGGTGTAAATTATGCAAGCAAGAACTTTCATCTACTCAATTCAATGAGAATCGCATCACAAAGAGTATCCCTGTGGGAGAAGATAGGCTATAGCCTTGGTGATGGATCGGCAAATCTGGTTTTCCAGATGATGATGATCTATCAGACGAAGTTTTATACCGATATTTTTGGATTGGAGGGAGCCATCGCTGGTACGGTAATGCTCATAGCGCGTATTGTCGATGCTTTTGTTGACCCTACGGTGGGTATCCTTTCCGATAGAACCAACACGCGTTGGGGTAAATATCGTCCATGGGTGTTGTGGACAGCTCTGCCATTTATGGTATTCTACATTCTTGCGTTCTACAACCCTGGCATCGAACAGAAGGCGTTGGTGGCGGTATATGCAACCATCTCATATACGCTCCTTATGACCCTCTACTCCTTCAATAATACCCCTTACGCTTCGCTCGGAGGCGTGATGTCGGGCGATATCAAGGAACGCAATAGTATCACTTCGATCCGTTTTGTGGCATCTACCATCGCTCAGTTTGTAGTTCAGGGATTGACCTTGCCGCTGGTGAATAAATTCTCGGATGGAGGAGATGCTGCCCAAGGTTGGTTATCAACCATCTCGCTCTTTGCTGCCATCGGATTTGTCTTTCTTGTCATCACCTTCTTTACTACCCGAGAGCGTATTACTCCGCCTGCGGGTCAGAAGAGCGACCTAAAGAGGGATATCAAGGAGGTATTCAGTAGTATTTCTTGGCGTTCGATGTTTGTCTTGACGCTCTTCCTCTTTACCACTTTGGCGATGTGGGGAAGTGCCATGAACTACTACTTCGAAAACTATGTGGATTCCGATGCACTATACAAATTCTTGGATAATCTTGGATTGGTATATGCTGGTGCAGGCGATGGCGTGGGTTATTGGATTCTCAACGCCTTTGGTCTGATTGTGTCGAGTCCCGATCAAGCCTACATGGTGGGCTTCGGTGTATTCAATATGTTGGGAGCTTTGGTGCAGTTCTTTGGTGTGATTCTGCTTTCGAGCTATCTGGCAAACAAGTATGGCAAGAAGCGCGTCTTTATCGTCTGCTTGAGCCTTACTGCTATCTTCACCGCCATGTTCTACTTCCCTGGCAGAGCCGACATCGAGACTATGTTCGTGCTGAACTTCCTCAAGAGTTTGGCTTATGCTCCTACCGTGCCGATGTTGTGGGCTATGATTGCCGATGTGGCAGACCATATGGAGTATGTGAGCTATCGCCGTGCTACGGGATTTGTCTTTGCGGGCGTGGTGTTTGCCCTGAAGGCAGGTTTGGGCGTGGGTGGAGCTATCTTGGGCTTCCTCTTGTCGGGCTTCGGATATGAGTCGGGAGCAGGTGTTGCGCAGAGCGAGAGTGCGATCCTCGGCATCCAGCTCTCATCGAGCTTGATCCCTGCCGCTACATTCTTCGTGGGAGTGATTGCTCTGTTGTTCTATCCTATTACCAAGCAGTTTAATGAGAAGATGCAGGCTGAGCTGGAGCTTCGCCGCGCAGAAGATGGAAGATAAAACTATTAAAACATTAGAATCATGAAAACTCCAAAATATATCGTTCCCGAGGATTATATGGCAGATCCTTCAGTGCATATTTTCGATGGCAAACTCTATATCTACCCTTCGCACGATTGGGATTCGGGTATCGAGGAGAATGACAATGGCGATCACTTCAATATGAAGGATTATCATGTCTTCTCATGCGAGGATATCGAGAACGGCACTCTGACAGATCATGGTGTAGTGCTGAGTGTGGAGCAAATTCCATGGGCTGGTCGTCAGTTGTGGGATAACGATGTGGCGTATAAGGATGGTACATATTATATGTATTTCCCTATGAAGGATAAGAACGACACCTTCCGCTTGGGTGTTGCCACAAGTGATAAGCCCTATGGTCCTTTCATCCCAGAGGCGGATCCTATCCGAGGCAGTTATAGCATAGACCCTGCCGTTTTCGAGGAGGATGGAGCATACTATCTCTATTTCGGTGGATTGTGGGGTGGACAGTTGCAACGCTATAAGGATAATAAAGCTCTTGAGTCGGCATATCTGCCTCAGGGTGATGAGATCTCTATCCCAGCCCGCGTGGTGCGTCTAAGTGATGATATGAAGCAGTTCTCGGAGGAGCCACGCGCGGTGGTGATTCTCGATGGGGAGGGCAATCCTTTAAAGGCAGACGATCCGCATCGCTTCTTCGAGGCATCGTGGATGCATAAATATAATGGCAAGTATTACTTCAGTTACTCGACAGGCGATACCCATATGTTGTGCTATGCCATAGGCGATAATCCATACGGACCATTCACCTATCAGGGCGTGATTCTTACTCCAGTCGTGGGCTGGACCACTCACCACTCCATTGTGGAATACAAGGGCAAATGGTATCTTTTCCACCACGATTCAGTCCCTTCGGGCGGTACCACATGGTTGCGCTCGTTGAAGGTCGTGGAGTTGGAGTATGACGAGGAGGGACGTATCCTCACCATAGAAGGTACTGAGACTAAATAGAGTAGCTATATCCAAACATAATACCCCATCTTCTGCTGAAGATGGGGTATTATGTTTGATGATGTCGCTCTCTTACACCATCTTTTTGCCCTTTAGATCCATGCTCGATGGTGCTTGATACATGCTCAGGTCGAAAAGCGGAGCGATGGCAACTACAAACGATATGATCTCAGTCTGCAGATTCTCATACGGAATCCAATTCACATCTGCCGAGAAGCAGTAGATCTCTATCGGGAGTCCCCATTCGGATGGCTGCAGCTGACGCACCATGCTGATCATCGAGTGGTTTACTCTTGGGTGCTGCTTTATGTAGAGGTCAATGCAGCGCATGAAAAGATCCAGATTGGTGAGTGTGGCACCCTCAGCCGAAAGAGTCGAAATCTGCTCAATCAGTGGGCGCGTAACATCGTTCTGCTTGAGCGAAAGGATCATCTTCTCATCGGCAAAACGGATCTGTGTCATGTCGATGTTGAGCGAACGTTTTATGCGTCTGCCTCCCGTAAGTCGCATCGCCTGCCAATTGCTAAATGGCTCGCTGATCAAGAGATAGGGCGGTAGCGTCTGCAGGGTTTTATCCCATGCTCTGACCTTGATTGTGGTGAGCGATACCTCCTCCACCTCGCCATCCACCTCGTGTTTTGGCAACGAGATCCAATCTCCCACCTTGAGCATATTGTTGGCAGAGAGTTGCACACCCGCCACCAAACCCAAGATACTGTCCTTGAAGATGAGCATCAATACGGCTGCCGAAGCACCCAAACCCGTAAGTAGCAGCGTGGGCGATTTGTTTATCAGAATGGAGATAATAAGTATCGCGCCTATGCCGATTACTATTCCCTGCCCCGTCTGCATCAAGCCCTTGATAGGCTTGCCTTGCCATGCGGGGTGCTGCTCGGCGATTTCGAAGCATACCTTGAGCAAGATGTTGACAAAACCTATGCATGTGATGACCAGATAGATCTCAACGGCTCGCTGCATGATAATGTGCATGCCGTCATTGCTGCCGTCAGTCGATGAGAATGCCAAGGGCAGGAGTGTGTAGATTATCGTTGGCGGGATAAAGTTACACAATCGGCGAATCACCTTTTTGTCGAAGAGATGATCATCCCACGTAGCTTTTGTTCGTCTTACGATCTGATGCAAAAGATGCGTCACGCCGTTGCGTATGATAAGGTCGATGATCAGGGCAAAGATGATTATAATGAGCAGTATAACCCATCTGCCGAATCCTGCCCCCAGATCATTAGCCAACCCCGTGTCAACGAGGATTTTATCTACCCATTCTCTGAAAATACGACTTATTGCCTCCATGCGATTTTGGTTTGATTGTTCTTTGGTGGCTAAGGTGGTGAATTCTCTTCGCTTAGCCAAATGAGGGTGTCAAGATCACCTGTCTGACACCCTCAATCAATAGCTTAATTTAAGAAATCAGATTCTCTACAAGCACATCTCATAGATCTTCTCGATGTCTGCCTGTGCCAAAGGCTTGAATCCCTTGATCACGCCACCGCAACAAGCCTTGCGTGCCATCTCAGGGAAGTCCTCAGCCTTGATACCTACATCGGTAAAGTTGCTCTTCAAGCCCAAAGTCTCGAAGAAGAACTTAGCGAGCAACTCGATACCCTTCTTGGCGGTTGCCATCTTATCCTGTGAAGGCTCCACGCCAAATACGTTAGTGGCAAACTGCACATATTTATCTACGCTGCTCTCATCCAAGCAATATTCCATCCAGCGTGGAGTCAGAATTGCCAAGCCCAAACCGTGAGTGATGTCGTAGAATGCCGATAGCTCATGCTCCATAGGGTGGCAGCTCCAAGCGTGGCGTTTGCCAGCGGTGATAAATCCGTTGATAGCCCACGATGAAGTCCACATCAAGTTGGCACGTGCCTCGTAATTCTCTGGCTCGCGCATCGCCACAGGGGCATATTTGATTACCGTTTTGAGCATACCCTCCATAAAGCAGTCGAGCATGTAGAGGTCATTCTCCTCGTTGAAATATACCTCCAAGATGTGTGAAATGATATCTGCTGAGCCGCAAGCTGTCTGATAAGGACTTACGGTGAAGGTGTTGGTAGGATCGAGGAACGATACTCTTGGCAGAAGCTCACGATCCATACGTCCGATCTTCTCGGTAGTCTCGAGGTTAGAGATTACCGCAGCGGTATCCATCTCAGAGCCTGTTGCCGAGAGTGTGAGGATGCTTACGATTGGCAATGCCTTCTCGATTGGCGCCCATTTCTCGCTCAGAAAATCCCATGCATCGTGATCCACGCACGCGCCAGCAGCCATAAACTTGGTAGCGTCAATTGTAGAGCCGCCACCAACAGCCAGCAACACATCAATATTGTGATCCTTGCACATCTGCGCGCCCTTGCGAACTGAGTCGATACGTGGGTTAGGCTCGATGCCCGAAAGTTCGTAAAGCTCCAATCCAGCCTTCTTGATCTCCGCTACCACAGCGTCATACAGACCGATCTTCTTGATTGATCCGCCACCGTATGTGAGCAGCACTCGTTTGCCGAACTGACTTAGCTCTTTGCCCAGATTGCCAAGCTGATTCTCTCCGAAATAGACCTTTGTAGGAATGTCATATACAAAATTATTCATGTCGAAAATGTTTTTAGGTTTATTAACTTCAAAAATAATACATTTCTATGATTGTTGCAAGTGTGAAAAAGGATGAATAATTAATAAAAATTCTCTTTTTTTATGGTTTGGGACTAAAAAAAACAAACTTGCGGTGACAAATACCATTAAAAAGCCATTATCTTTGTACTAATTATTTTTAAAGTTTGCCGATTATGGAGAAGATTAGAGCTGCCGTTGTAGGATACGGCAATATAGGAAAGTATGTTATCGAGGCTTTGGAGGCTGCCGAGGATTTTGAGGTTGCAGGTGTTGTTCGCCGAGCATCATCGTTAGGCTCTTCGCTTGAGCTGAAATATCCTGTTGTAAGCTCTTTGGAGGAGCTCGGCAGAGTCGATGTAGCCATTCTTTGTACCCCATCACGATTGGTCGAGAAGAGTGCTGAGGCTGCCCTTAAGTTGGGTATCTCGACAGTGGATAGTTATGATATCCACAGCGGTATCGCCGATACTCGTAATCGTTTGGACTCTATCGCCAAGGAGCATGGCGCAGCAGCCTTGATCTCGGCAGGTTGGGACCCGGGTAGCGATTCGGTGGTACGCGCGCTTTTGGAGGTGTGCGCCCCTCAGGGTATCACCTATACCAACTTCGGTTCGGGTATGAGTATGGGACATACCGTTGCAGTGAAGGCTATCGAGGGTGTGAAGGCTGCCTTGTCGATGACTATTCCTGTAGGTACGGGAATTCATCGCCGTATGGTGTATATCGAGTTGGTGGAGGGCTACGATTTTGAGCAGGTGGCTGCCGCAATCAAGAGCGATGCCTATTTCGTACACGATGAGACACATGTGATTAAGGTCGAGAGTGTGAATGCACTTTTAGATATGGGACATGGTGTAAATATGGTTCGCAAGGGCGTGTCGGGCAAGACTCAGAATCAGCGATTTGAGTTCAATATGAGTATCAATAACCCTGCTCTGACAAGCCAGATTCTGGTTGCTGGAGCGCGTGCCATCCTGAAGCAGAAGGCGGGTGCCTACACCATGATCGAGATTCCGATCATAGACTTCTTGGCAGGCGATCGCGATCAGATTATCCGCCGTTTGGTGTAGTCGGTTTTAATACAGGAGCTTCTGCAAATTAATTAGGGTGCTAACTCAATTGTTAGTACCCTATTTGTTTTATAAAATTCCTTCCGCTGCGAACATCTGATGGTAGAGGTCGGCTTTTTTCTCTAACTTCAGCGGATAGGCTCTCGAGGTCGAGGGCATACGCCAAAAATGCAACTTCGTGCCAGCAAGGGTGATATCCACCTTGCTACCCACGTTGGGCGTTACGCATTGAGCCATCTGAGCGATGATCGTTGATGCCTTTTCACCTGTGGTGACTATGGCTTGGCAGTCGGCAAGTTGACTAAGTAGGGCGGTTATGTTGGTTGGCGTCACCACCTCCAAAAATTTGTCCGAAGCGTTATCCTTCAATCTTTTCACCTCGCAAGCGGTGTCGTAAAGAGCAATTCCCCGCTGAGTGCAAAATCTGGTAATGCGCTCACGGTCAAAGGCTTTGCGGTCAGAAGTCTCGAAGTGATGGGGATCCTGCTCAAAGAGCAAGCCCATCACTCTCCACATATCGTTTTGACGATTGGGGTAGAAAAAATCCATCGACCAGCGTTCCCTTTTGGGCGGAAAACTGCCGAGCATAAGAATCTTTGCCCCTGCAGGCAAAAATGGCTCCAGCGGGTGTCGCTCGATGGTGATGTTTTCTTGATTTTCCATGTCGAAAATGGCTCACTGCAAAAGGTTACTCTATCTCCTCTTTATGCTTCTTTTTAAAGGGATTCAGGTCGCTCAGACGCTCCGTTGCCGATACCTTGACTGCCCCAGCAATACTCTCCAAACCCTGCTTGGCGATAAGTGGAACCTCCTTTATGGCACTCTTGCGAGCCTCGCGGCGAATCTTTTTGCGCTCCTGCTTGAAGCGTTTGCTACCCATCTCAAGGTAACGCATGGTCATCTTTCCGATGCGCAATGTCAGATATGCATTCATTGCGCCGTTGATCGAAGAAGTGATCAGAGTCTTTGCCAGACCGCCTGCCACCGAGCCGAAAATCTCGCTTGTGTCGATCTCATCAAGTATGTTGTCGGTGATGCTGATGATCAGAGCCGAAGAGATGATAACTACATATAACTCAAAAAGTTGTGTTAGCGTAGGGCGGCTGTGCCGCAGATTGACCACGCGATTTATCATCTGCAGATTGATACCCAAAGCGGTGATTATGTCGAGCGATCCGTTTTGGCTTATACCCGTTACGATAAAGACGTTGAGGGCAGCTTGTCGCACAACTTTGTTTGCCTCATTGTCACGATATATCAATACGTTTTTCACACCCTCCAGCGGTGTTTCGGCTTGGGCATAAAGCTCCTTCTCCTCTTGCGTCAACTTCATGCGTGAGATGTATCGGTTTAGCTCCGAAAGCTCCATCTCCTCGAGTCGATCCCGTTGCTCACCCTGCATCGCAGGCGTGCATAGAAAACGCAGCGTAGGGTAGAATATAAAGCGTAACACGAAGAGTCCCAATACGATATAGAATCCGTACCCTACCCAAGGATGGATCTGAGAAGCCTTGTCGGCTATGGTTATGATGTTGCCCACCAACGATATTACAACCACCAAAATGATGGCAACAGCGCAGATTATAAAGCTCTTTTTACTCATGATTTTCTTAATTTAGCATTGTTACTTTTACTCCTCCGAGGGCAAATTTTCTTGTGGAGCGTGAATTTTTGCTTCAAAATGCAATGCCCTCACCCCAGCAAAACAAATATTTCAGACTATAAATATAGCAATTTTTTATTGAAATGAAAAAACTTCTGTTTTTTAACCTATTGCGATACCGTTTATATTGAATGTCGTGTGATAGTTAATGTTTTCCTTTTTGAGGTCTGAAATGTAAATCTTTTTGCAATAGAAATTAAAATTGCGGGCTATGGCAACCTTTGCATACAAAACTCGACAACACGCAAGAATGTATTAACAAAAGTCTATATTCGTTTTAATGTAGATAGGCGGACTTCGTCCTATGTTGAAACTCAGTATTTGGTTTGGTCTGATGCTTGGGACAATAAAAAGCAGAGCGTAAAGAGTTGCTATACTGCGGTAGAAGATTTCACCGAGCAGCAGGGAAGAGAACTAATGAAAAATCTATCGGAGCTGCGAAGTTTTATTCTTGGAGAGATTGCCAAAGACCTGGAACACGCAATGACAAAGACGAAGTTGGAGAAGATTATCTACTCGTTCCATCATCCTCGTAGTGTGGCTAATGGCAAACGTGTGTGTAGTCGTGAGTCGCTAACGGATTATATCACCCGATATGTACAAGAGATGGAGAGTGGCGAGCGTCTTAATATCCATAAGTTGCGATACGGACTTTCGACAATAAAAAACTATAAAGGTTTCATTGTTCAGTTTGACGAGTTCTGCATGGCGAAGCATAAACGATATGACTTTGGCGATATAGACCTCAAATTTTACGATGACTTCGTTGCCTACTTCACAGCAAAAGACTACTCTATAAATACGATTGGTCGCCTCATTAAAGAGCTTAAAATCATTATGCGTGCAGCTCGTGAGGAGGGTTTGCACGATAATGGCTTGATTGAGAGTCGTAAGTTTCGTGTACTGACAGCCGAGGTAGAGAATATCTACCTTACGGAGTCGGAAATTAAGGCTATTGCAGAGGTTGATTTGAAGGGTGATAAACATAAGAGCATTGCGAGGGATATTTTCCTTGT
>JAFXLG010000001.1 GCA_017531305.1 Alistipes sp. | reverse complement strand
TGAATCATTGTCGGGATCGGTAGCGAAAATTTACTAAAATGAATGCTTCGCACTTTTGAAACTATCAAAAGGTCTTCATTTTACAAGCCTCGGCTTGCCGTAAATTTCCTCTCCCACTCTTTCTCCGCCAACGCTTCTGCCGAGTTTGGGACTGACGCACAACTTGCTTTAGCACGTCATTCCACAGCCGAGTGCAACGAGTGCTGATTGGAATCTCTACATACTTTTTTATAGCGTGTGAAGCTCGCCATCTATTAGCACAACGCAGGTTTTCTTTGGCTTCTAAACTTTCGTTTCTGCTACTTTTTAGCGTTAAAAAGTAGCGCAAAAAGACGCTCGGTGAAGCATTGTCGGGATCGGTAGCGTAAATTTACTAAAATGAATGCTGCGCACTTTTGAAACAATCAAAAGGTCTTCATTTTACAAGCCGCGGCTTGCCGTAAATTTCCTCTCCCACTCTTTCTCCGACAATGTTTCTGCCGAGTTTGGGGCTGACGCACAACTTAATTAGTACCCCCCCCAATTTTGAATTTTGAATTCTCACTGCTCCTGCCGAGATATTTGCTGACGCACAACTTAATTATTACTTCATAAACCGCGACCTTGCCAAGCACCACCCTCGGAGCCGTAGGCGACCAAAGCCCCTGCCTGAGGCGGGGGTTGGGGGTGGGTCAGACTTGCATAGACGGCAAAAGCCGTCAACAAGTAGCTTGATTAGGATCTTTTGGCTTAATTTTCCTAAATACCATATTCAGCCAACTTCTTTTTGAATTTTTTTTTGTAGCAAATCGACCCTTTTGTGCGACTATAATATTAGGTGAAGGTGATGAGATGCGTACAATGATAAAGATTTTCATTATATTTGCTATCTCAAACCAAGACTGAAAACTAAAATTTAAGCTATATGGAAGAGATTAAGAATGAGCAGGAGCTTCAGGCTCCTCAGCAGCAGAGCCTCGTCTCTGCCGAGAAACAAGCCGCAGCAAAGCCTCAGCCCAAGCGCAACCGTTTGAGCTTCGGTAAGGTATTTTTGGCAGCGTTGCTCGCCGTGGTGGTAGGTAGTGTAGTATCGTTTTTGTTTTGGATATCGCTCTTTTCGGGACTCTCGGCTTTAGTTGAGCCTCAGACAAAGCCTATACCTGAGAGTGCCATCCTCAAGATTGACTTCAAGGAGTGCTTGACCGATGCTCCATCGAAGAGTCCTTTTAACATCGACTTTGCAACCATGCAGCCTATCTCGTCACTGACTCTGTTCAATGCCTTGCAGGCTATCGAGGCTGCCGAGTCGGATGATCGCATCAAGGGTATCTATATCAACATCACAGGCACAGGCAGTGCCACAGCCGACCTTCTGGAGGAGTTGCGCGAGGCTATCGTAAAATTCAAGCAGAGCGGCAAGTTTGTCGTGGCATATAACGAAGTCTATTCACAGTGGATGTACTACTTCTGCTCGGTGGCAGATAAGGTATATATGCAGCCTGAAGGTACATTCTCGTTGACAGGACTCTCGCTCAGCACCATGTTCTACAAGGGCTTGATCGACAAGTTGGGTGTCGAGGTGGATATCCTGCGCCCTACGGTATGTAAGTATAAGAGTGCCGTAGAGCCATTCTTCTTGGACAAGATGTCGGAGGCTAACCGCGCCCAGATGCAGGCTTTGGCTGACAATATGTGGAGCGTTCTGACCGAGGCTGTATCGGCTTCGCGTGGCATAAGTGTCGAGGAGCTGAACCGCCTGACAAATGAGTTGGCTGTGAATCTTCCTCAGGAGGCTTTGGATCACAAGCTCATCGATGGCTTGAAGTATCAGGATCAGATGGAGGAGCTCTTCAAGGAGGAGTACGGCATCGAGGATCTGAACTTCGTATCGTTGGGTGACTACGCCAAGGGTTTGACGCCTGACGTGAGCAAGCTATCGGCTCCAAAGGTGGCTATCGTATATGCCAACGGTCAGGTTATGGACGGCAACGGCTCAGACGACAACATCTACGGCTACACCATGGCGCGTGAGATTCGCGAGGTTGCCGATGATGAGGATGTGAAGGCAGTAGTGTTGCGCGTGAACTCTCCTGGAGGTAGTGCTTTGGCATCGGATATCATCTGGCGCGAGGTGGAGCTCCTGAAGGCTAAGAAGCCTGTGATCGTGTCGATGGGTTCTTACGCTGCATCGGGCGGATATTATATCTCAGCTCCAGCCGATGCTATCGTGGCAGATAAGCTTACGCTGACAGGTTCAATCGGCGTGTTCGGTATGTTGCCAAGCGTGGGCAAGGCTCTTAAAGATAAGGTAGGTATCACCGTAGATGCGGTAAATACCAATACATATTCTGATATGGGCAACGGCTTCTCGGCTCTCAAGCCTGCCGAGTATCAGGCACTGATGAAGGGCGTGGATAGAGTATATGAGCGTTTCACTTCGCTGGTGGCTCAGGGTCGCAACCTCACAATCGAGAAGGTGTTGGAGATCGCCGAAGGTCGCGTATGGTCGGGTGCCGAGGCTCAGAAGATCGGCTTGGTAGATACTTGTGGCGGCTTGACAGCAGCCATCGCTATCGCAGTCGATAAGGCTGAGTTGGGCGAGAACTATCAGATCGTGGAGAAGAAATCTGCTGCCGAGGGCTTCATGGCGATCCTTGAGCAGTTGGGTGGCACGGTGAAGGCTTCTATTACAAAGGACTCGGAGCTTGTAAAGCTCTATGAGGAGTATAAGAACGTAGAGCAGATCATCACCCGCAAGGGTATCTACACCTATTGTCCTTACGACCTTACAATCGAGTAGGTCATAAACCGACAAAGCTAAAACGGTGAGCTTCGAGAGGAGACTCACCGTTTTTTTTTATTCAAATTTCTTCTACTAATTACAATTTGTAAGAAAAATCGTAAAAAACATCGATTTTTGTGATAATGATAAGTTGTTTTTATTAACTTTGCCTAACAATCGTAAGAAAAACAAGAGAAAGACATAAAATCTACAAAACTCATTAAGTTATGTACGGAAAAATTAAAGAGCATTTGCAAAATGAGCTTGCCCAGATCAAGGAGGCAGGTCTCTACAAGACTGAGCGCATCATCGAGTCGCCTCAGCGCGCTGAGATTCAGGTTGCAGGTAAGCCTGTGCTTAACTTCTGCGCCAACAACTATTTGGGTCTTTCGGACAACCAGCGTCTGATTGATGCTGCCAAGAAGGCTATGGATGAGCGTGGCTTCGGTATGTCATCGGTACGTTTCATCTGCGGTTGTCAGGATATTCACAAACAGTTGGAGAAGGCTATCGCTGACTATTTCGGCACCGAGGATACTATCCTCTATGCAGCTTGCTTCGATGCCAATGGTGGTGTTTTTGAGCCACTCCTCACCGAGCAGGATGCTATCATCTCTGACGCTTTGAACCACGCCTCTATCATTGACGGTGTGCGTCTTTGCAAGGCAGTACGTTATCGCTACGCCAACGCCGATATGGAGGAGTTGGAGGATTGCTTGAAGCGTGCTCAGGCTCAGCGTTTCCGTATCATCGTAACAGATGGTGTATTCTCTATGGACGGCAACGCAGCTCCGCTGGATAAGATCTGCGCTTTGGCTGAGAAGTACGATGCTATGGTGATGGTTGACGAGTGCCATTCGGCAGGTGTGTTGGGTGCTACAGGTCGCGGTATTACCGAGCTTTACAACTTGCGTGGTCAGGTCGATATCCTGACTGGTACTTTGGGTAAGGCATTTGGTGGCGCTGTGGGTGGTTTCACCACAGGTCGCAAGGAGATTATCGACATGTTGCGCCAGCGTTCACGTCCATACCTCTTCTCTAACTCATTGCCACCAGCAGTGGTAGGTGCCAGCATCGAGATGTTCCGCATGTTGGAGGAGAGCGACGAGATCCACGACCGCTTGGTTGCCAACGTAGAGCATTTCCGCACTAAGATGATCGCTGCAGGCTTCGATATCAAGCCTACACAGTCGGCTATCTGCGCCGTTATGTTGTACGATGCCAAGCTCTCGCAGGACTTCGCAGCCGCTTTGCAGCAGGAGGGCGTATTTGTGACTGGATTCTACTACCCTGTAGTTCCAAAGGGTCAGGCTCGCATCCGTGTGCAGGTGTCGGCAGGTCATACTACCGAGCAGTTGGATCGTTGTGTGGAGGCTTTTGTTAAGGTGGGTAAGCAGCTCGGAGTGTTGAAGTAAAATAAAACAATAGTGAAGACAAATTTAGATGCTACGGATCGCAAGATCCTACGTTTTTTAATCAAGAACGCCCGCACACCCTTCTTGGAGATCGCACGTGAGTGCGGTATCTCGGGTGCTGCCATCCACCAGCGTATCAAGAAGCTGGAGGAGCTGGGCGTCATTCAGGGCAGCCGCCTTGTAGTAGCTCCCAAATCTTTGGGATTCGATGTGTGCGCCTTTATCATGATCCGTACTGCCGATATCACTCGTCAGCAGGATTGTGTTGAGTTGCTGAGCAAGATCCCCGAGGTGGTGGAGTGCCACTACATCACAGGCTCGTATAACCTGCTTATCAAGGTCTATTGCGTTGATAACGAGCATCTGATGCGTACAATCTTTGACCACATCCTCCATGTGCAGGGCGTGGCAAGCACCCAGACCTATATGTCGCTCAACGAGTCATTCCGCCGCGAGATTCAGGTCGATTGCTTCAAGGATTAACCCGCCGCAAGGTAGGTTGCAATAAAGAGAGATCCCACTCGGCGTATTGTCGAGTGGGATCTCTTTCGATATATATATTCGCCCTTTCGGGACGTTAGTGCCTTGTTTAAATGGTCTTGGGCGGAGTGAAGGCAAAAAAAATGAGGTCCTCGGAGGTATTCGACTCTGAGCGAGCACCGCCCTTCGTCTTAGTAACCAGGCAAGCCACAGAAACTTTGCCTCTTCTCGGTTACAACCTTCCGATTGCCTCTACCAACCTAAAACTACTAACCTAAATGAACCTTAAAACTTCGAGTGCAAAGATAAGGGCAAAATCAATACTGTGCAAATTTTTTAAATAAATTCTTTAAAATTTTTATAAATGTTAACTTTTACTTAACATTCGACCCTTCCGCAGAGCCGTTTTCGGAGAAAAACGCCCGATTTCCTGAACCAAAATTACCCGTTACGGGTGGTTTATTAGAGGGGAAGCGATTTTTGCTAAAGGGTGTTTGGCGAGATGATTTAATAAAACAGGCGTTACGCCTGCGTCACTCCACCGAAGCCGTTAGGCGAGGATTGGAGTCTCTAACGGAAAATATGATGGGTAGAGATTATTACTGTAGAGATGCCAACCGACACTGCGGAGCGAGAGCAGAAACCAAGTCTTGCTTGGATTATGCCGAGCCGCGAGGAGGAAAAGCCGACCTTGTGTCGGATTAATCAGCACTCGCTT
>JAFXLG010000026.1 GCA_017531305.1 Alistipes sp. | reverse complement strand
TACAAAGACAACTACCGAGCTGATAGCCAAGTCGCCACCAATACGCTCCGAAATGCCAACTGCAATGGGGACTGTGACTGATTTCATGGCGATAGAGTCTTGTATGAGCCGATCTGCACCCAGCCATTTGGCGATATATACCACGCTAAGAACCCCTACCACCGAGCCGACACCGACTGCGGTCAGAATCTCAACGACATGACCTTTCATGCGCTGCTCCTGTTCATAGAGCAGATATCCCAAAGCTACAACCGACATGCCCAATCCAAAGTCGAGGATTTGTGTGGCTTCGCGGTAGGTTGAATAAGGGATATTAAATATCGACAAAAACGCAATCATGGCAAGGAATGTCAACACCACAGGATGCAACAACGCAGTGCGCGTACGCCTATATATCGCCATGCCGCCCGAGTAAAAGGCTACGGTAAGCATCAGCAGAAACAGCTGAGAGGATAGAAATTCTTGTATCATGAGCGTTTGTTGAGTTTTTGATAGATAAATGCTACGGTGGCAATCACGATCCATGTGCTAAGGGCGCATGAAACCACTATCGCGAGCCAACTATCAGCCAGCACCTCATACGATTCCATCAGACCCACACCAAATGGAACAAAGAATATAGCCATCACGCCAAGCAGAAATTTGGCTGTCGGAGCGACCTTTTCGGCTTTAATAAGGCGGAAATGTAGAGCAGCATAGAGCAGAAGCATGCCGATAACATTGCCCGACACATATCCACCCGTAAGCGTACCAAGCAGATTCCCCACACACCAACAAACAAGGATTATCAAGATACCAGTCATAGCCTTTTGATTTAAAAATCCTCACAAAGTTATAAACAAAATTGGGTAGAACGAATTATTTTCACTATTTTTGCACCGTTCAAAATGGGGATGACCGGTTTTGACAGCTTGCAGGATTTGATCGTAAGCACGTCGAGCTTTGTGTGGGGTCTCGTAAATCGCAACACTCAAACTACAAATGGCAATAATAGCTATGCACTCGCTGCCTAATTTTCAAGGAAAATTGGCTTAATCCGCGAGCCCAAGGCGGCTTGCAGACGAGTATCCCGAATGGCGGCTGCGCCCTTTAGTTGTTGTTCATATGGGGTATCATCTTTTAAGGGATAGTGCGATATGTGTCTCGGTTATCGTGCGAAATTTTAGAGACTGCGGCAAAAGGTTAGGTTGTCTGTGACCATCCTGCGCAAGAGGATTAATCACAGAATAAACGTGTAGAAAGCTTTTGGGTTCCAGGTTTGGACGCGGGTTCGACTCCCGCCATCTCCACTTTTTGATGGGATATGACTTCGGAATCAAAGATTCCGCCATCAAAAAGTCATGTTCGATCACACCTCCTAAATCCTCCTCTTCCGTAGAAGAGGACTTTTTTTACTTTATTGGCGAATGATTTTATTGATGGGATATGACATCGGAATCGGAGATTCCGCCATCAAAAAGTCGTATTTGATCACACCCCCTAAAGAGCCTGTCTAACAATGCAAAATGTTAGGCAGGCTCCTTTTTTACCTTATTTAGTACGTCATGCCACAGCCGAGCAAAGCGAGTGCTGATTGGCATCTCTACACTCTTTTATAGCGTGTGAAGCTCGCCATCTATTAGAACAACACAGGTCTTATCTCGCTTCCAAACATTCGTTTCTGCCACCTTTTGCCGCCAAAAAGGTAGCGCCAAAACCGCTCGGTGCAGGCGTAACGGGTGAATTTTTGCTAATCCTCTTGCGTGTGTACCATTACAAGGCGATAGAAGTTACATCCAATGAAGTTTCCTGCGACAATTGAGCAGTAGAAAATCAATATATCGCCCCAATTCTCTGCCCAGAACTCCAATGGCGTAGCAAGATAATAGAATGCATCTGCCACACAGTGCGGAAATCCGCAAGTGATAAACAACGGCACGCCAAACAACATGGGAAGCATTTTGCCCTGACGAGCAAATGTTACAACTGTAGTCATGATAAATCCACATCCTATAGCCAAAAGACCACCTCTGATTGGACCGATGTCGAGTCGGGATTGAAGTATTTGTTGAGCTGAGGTGGATAAATCCATTGGGCTAATGCGAGTTAACAAGGCGACAAGTAGGCAGCCTAATATGTTACCAGCAAGTATCTCAAGCAATCCTTTAATTGAGGTATGTAATACTATATTACCATGATAATTACGAATATCAATAAAGCCAGCAGTACCTGTGTAAAGCAAAAGTTTATAGTTTACAACTGTAAGTAGTCCGAATGAGAACAATATAGCTCCAATGATGTTCATGGTGGCAAGATAACCCCATCCTGCAATGCCGACAGCCACACCCGAAAGAAGTGTTGAGCGAAGAGTTTGTATAGTATTATATTTCATATAATGTCACTTTCTACGCGCAAAGATATGTAATTTGAGGGTATATACAACCCCAAAAACAGTATTGCATAAAAATTATGGCATTATTTATTGTCTGAAGGGCTATTTTGAGTTGTATGATTTGTCTAAAAGTGTTATATTTGTATGATTGGAATTTATCGATTATTTTATGAATAAAAGCAACATCGTAGTCTCTCTGCAAGGTGTTTCGATATATCACACCGAGGATGAAAACAAAGGCTCGCGCAAGGATAGCGAGTTGGTGCTTTCGGATGTAAATCTTGAGGTTGCAGAGGGCGAAATGGTCTATTTCATCGGGCGAGTAGGAAGCGGGAAAAGCACCTTACTCAAAACTTTATATGCCGAGGTGCAACTGCTTGAGGGTAAGGGCGAAGTGGTAGGTATGAATCTACGACACTTGAAGCGCAAACATATCCCCTATCTGCGCCGTAGAATGGGTATCGTTTTTCAGGATTATCAGCTCCTCGATGATAGGAACGCATTCTACAATCTATACGATGTAATGCAGGCTACGGGATGGAAAAAGGATAGTGATATTCGCCGCCGAATAGACGAGGTGCTTACGCTTGTGGGGTTGGAAAACAAAGCCTACAAAATGCCGCACGAACTTTCGGGTGGTGAGCAACAACGATTGGTTATAGCCAGAGCGTTGGTAAATTCACCTCGACTTATTCTGGCTGATGAGCCTACGGGTAATCTTGATCCAGTATCGGCAGACGAGATTATGAAGCTTTTTAAGGAGATCACAGCCAAGGGTTGCGCCATCATTATGTCCACCCACAATACAGCCCTCATAGAGCAATATCCCGCGCGCACGATTATGTTCTCGAAGGGTAAAATCTCGGAGATAGATGTGGAAAAGATGTTTTTGTAGCCGCATAATGAAAAAATAGGTAGAATCTTTGATTCTCCGATTTGGAAAAGTCGATAAAAAATCCTATTTTTGTACGTTTTTACTAAGGAAATGTTAAGATACTAAATAATGAGTACAGAACAAGAAATTGTCAAGAGACAGGAAGAGGAATATTCAGCGTCCAACATCCAAGTATTGGAGGGTTTGGAGGCTGTGCGTAAGCGTCCAGCGATGTATATCGGAGACGTTGGAGAGAAGGGTCTTCACCACTTGGTATATGAGGTGGTAGATAACTCTATTGATGAGGCTTTGGCTGGTCACTGCTCCGATATTCAGGTAACAATCAACGAGGATAACTCCATCACCGTTAAGGATAATGGACGTGGTATCCCTACCGACTTCCACGAGAAGGAGGGTAAATCAGCGTTGGAGGTTGTGCTTACCGTTCTTCATGCTGGTGGTAAGTTTGACAAGGGAAGTTATAAGGTTTCTGGAGGTCTGCATGGTGTGGGTGTGTCGTGTGTGAACGCCCTTTCTACTCTGCTCATCGCTGAGATTCATCGTGGTGGCAAGATCTATAAGCAGACTTATAGCAAGGGTGTACCTACATCTAAGGTTGAGATCTTGGGCGATTGCGAGGATCGCGGTACATCTATCACCTTTAAGCCAGATAATTCGATCTTCACTCTGACAACAGAGTATAAGTATGACATCTTGGCTAATCGTTTGCGTGAGTTGGCATTCCTGAATAAGGGTATCCACCTGACGCTTACCGATATGCGCAACAAGAGCGAGGAGGGCGAGCCACTCAGCGAGCATTTCTACTCTAAGAATGGCTTGAAGGAGTTTGTCGAGTATCTTGATTCTACTCGTGGTCAGAAGATTATTGAGGATATCATCTATATTGATACTGAGAAGAATGGCGTACCAGTAGAGGTTGCCATGCAGTACAATGACTCGTATTCTGAAAATGTCCACTCTTATGTAAATAACATTAATACTATCGAGGGTGGTACTCACTTGACTGGTTTCCGTACTGCATTGACTCGTACCCTGAAGCGTTATGCCGATGAGTCTGGAATGTTGGCTAAGCTGAAGTTTGACATCAGTGGTGATGACTTCCGCGAGGGCTTGACTGCGGTTATCTCTGTTAAGGTTGCTGAGCCACAGTTTGAGGGTCAGACCAAGACTAAGTTGGGTAACGATGAGGTGTCGGCTGCCGTAAATGGTGCTGTGTCGGCTGCGTTGGCTCTCTATTTGGAGGAGCATCCAAAGGACGCCAAGGCTATCGTACAGAAGGTTATCCTTGCAGCTACGGCTCGTCATGCAGCTCGTAATGCTCGCGAGGCTGTGCAGCGCAAGACCGTTTTGTCGGGTGCAGGTTTGCCTGGTAAGTTGGCAGATTGCTCAAGCCGCGATCGCTCGATTGCCGAGATTTTCTTTGTCGAGGGAGATTCTGCGGGAGGTACTGCTAAGCAGGGTCGTGACCGTAATTCCCAGGCTATCATGCCATTGCGCGGTAAGATCCTCAATATCGAGAAGGCTCAGGAGCACCGCATGTGGGAGAATGAGGAGATCAAAAACATGTTTATCGCTCTGGGCGTAAGTATCGGTACCGAGGAGGATAGCAAGGCTCTGAATCTTGAGAAGTTGCGTTACGACAAGATCATCATCATGACCGATGCCGATGTCGATGGTGCACATATCGCCACTCTGATGCTAACGTTCTTCTTCCGCAAGATGAAGGAACTTATCGAGAATGGTCACGTATATATCGCTACCCCACCACTCTACCTTGTCAAGAAGGGTAACAAGGAGCGTTACTGCTGGACCGATCAGGAGCGTGATACGTTGATCGAGGAGTTGGGCGCGAAGGGTGTTCATATCCAGCGATACAAAGGTCTTGGTGAGATGAATGCTCAGCAGTTGTGGGATACAACCATGAACCCAGAGACTCGTATCTTGCGTCAGGTAAATATCGAGAATGCTGCCGAGGCAGATAGAATCTTCTCGATGCTAATGGGTGACGAGGTTCCACCTCGTAGAGAGTTTATCGAAAAGAATGCACACTACGCTAATATTGATGCGTAATCATTTATCAAATGAGAGGATTACCGCCCCGAGATGTGGTAATCCTCTTTTTGTATAACAACTGAGAAATTATGACTGATAAAATTACGATAATTGGAGTCGCAGGTGGTAGCGGATCGGGTAAAAGCACACTGGTTAAGAAGTTGCAGGAGGCATTTCAGGGTGATGATGTGGCTACGCTTTGCCATGACTATTATTATAAGGCACACTCTGAGTTTACGTATGAAGAGCGCACGAAGCTCAATTATGACCATCCGCAGGCTTTCGATACTGATATGATGGTTGAGCATATCAAGGCTCTTAAAAATAATGTACCGATTGAGCATCCCGTATATTCTTTTGTGGAGCATAATCGTATGGCGGAACGCGTACCCGTGAAACCATCGAAGGTAATTATTATTGACGGCATCTTGATCTTTGAGAATAAGGAGTTGAGAAACCTGATGGATATCAAGGTATATGTAGATACCGATGCCGATGTGAGATTGGCACGCCGCATCCTAAGAGATGTGTGCGAGAGAGGTCGCAGCATGCAGTCTGTAATAGATCAATATCTCTCGACAGTGAAGCCCATGCACGAGGAGTTTGTCGAGCCTTCGAAGAAGTATGCCGATGTGATTATCCCCGAAGGCGGTTTCAACTCGGTGGCGGTGGATATGTTGATACACAACATCAAATCACTCATATAATCAGAGAAGTAAGGGAGGGTATAAGGCTGAAGTTTATGCTTCAGCCTTATTTTATACTTTAGTAACATTAATCTATATAATACCGTTTTATTCCGACAAATGCTCGAAGAGAATCTTCAGACCGATAAGAATCAGGATCACGCCTCCGAAAATCTCGGCTTTGGATTTGTAGCGACAACCGAAAATATTACCGATCTTTAACCCTATCATAGAAAGTATCATCGTCACAACTCCGATAACAGCAACTGCCACCCAGATGTTCACACCCAAGAATGCTAACGACACTCCCACCGCCAAGGCGTCAATGCTTGTAGCGATTGCCATAGTCAGCATCTCGCGTACAGAAAAATTAGGTTTTGTATTCTCGCAACACTCATCCCCAGATTGCATAGCCTCGCGAATCATATTCACTCCGATAAATGCCAATAATATGAAGGCAATCCAATGGTCTATATTCTTTACCAACGAGGCGAAGCTCATTCCGAGCATATAACCCACCAAAGGCATCAGAGCCTGAAATCCTCCAAACCACAGCCCGACACTCATCGTGTGGCGCGGCTGAATCTTACGCACCGAAAGTCCTTTGCCAATAGATACCGCGAAAGCATCCATTGCCAAACCTACTGCGATTATGAGGAACTCGAGAAATCCCATTACAAACCAGTTATGCGTTTTATCTCGTTGAGCTTATTGAGTGCTTCTAACGGCGTCAACGAGTTGATATCCAAGTCTTTAATCTGATCTCTGATCTGAATCAAGACAGGATCATCCAATTGGAACATCGAAAGTTGTATACTACCCTGCTGTGCTACATCTGCCACTTGTTTTGCCGAAGGTTGACTCTTGCGGCGGCGTGATGGTGAGAGAATCTTCTCGGATGAGGATGCTATAGCCTGCTCGTTGGAGCCATATACGGTCTCAAGGTTATTCAAAATATCAGTAGCACGCTTCACAATGCACTGAGGCATACCTGCCATACGTGCTACGTGGATACCAAATGAGTGTTCTGTGCCACCTCGCGCTAACTTACGCAGGAATACGATTGTCTTATCAATCTCCTTCACCGACACATGGTAATTCTTAATACGAGGGAAGAGCTGCTCCATCTCGTTCAGCTCGTGGTAGTGAGTGGCGAAGAGTGTTTTGGCATGAGCCTTAGGGAAGTTGTGGATATACTCCACCATAGCCCAAGCAATCGAGATACCGTCATAAGTGCTTGTACCTCGACCAATCTCATCCAGAAGAATCAAACTGCGGTTGGAGATATTGTTTAGAATACTTGCCGACTCCAACATCTCGACCATAAAAGTTGACTCACCCTGTGAGATATTGTCGGAAGCACCTACACGTGTAAAAATTTTATCCACCACTCCGATATGAGCCTTCTGTGCTGGCACGAACGATCCCATCTGCGCCATCAGGATAATCAGTGCTGTCTGACGCAAAAGAGCCGACTTACCCGACATATTTGGACCCGTAATCATCATAATCTGCTGCTCCGTATCGTTAAGCAACACATCATTTGGGATATACTCCTCACCTACTGCCATCAAGCGTTCGATGACAGGATGACGTCCATCGCGAATATCTATCACCGTACCATCATCGAGCGTTGGGCGTACATATCTACACTCAACTGCCATCTTGGCAAACGACTGCAAACAATCTATGCGGGCTATGGCGGCAGCATCACTCAATATAGTCTTCAGATTACGCGACACGAACGCCAAAATCTGGGCATAAATCTCCTGCTCCAAGCTCAGTATTCGATCTTGCGCTCCGAGAATTTTCTCCTCGTACTCCTTCAACTCCTCGGTGATATATCGCTCGGCAGAGGTCAAAGTCTGCTTACGGATCCAACCCTCAGGCACCTTGTCTTTATGCGTGTTGCGAACTTCGATATAATAGCCAAAGACATTATTGTAGCTGATCTTCAACGATGGGATGCCTGTAATCTCGCTTTCGCGCTGCACGATCTGCTGCAAGACATCCTTGCCATGCATGGCTATACGTCTTAAATCATCCAATTCGGCAGATACACCATCGGCAATAACTCCACCCTTCTGGATTTGATTGTTGGCAGGATCGGGATATATATCTTGAGCCAAACGATCACGCACATGAGTTAGCGGATCAATTTTAGCGGCAATCTCATGCAGACAATCCACATCGGTAGATTCCAACAGAGCCTTAAGATTCTCTACTGCCGAAAGTGAATTTTTGAGCTGGACCAATTCTCGTGGCAGAACCTTCGAAGCAGCAATACGCGATGAAAGGCGCTCTAAATCTCCGATCTGCGAGATCTGCTCTCTGAGCGCAGATGCCAACTCCGAGTCCTTACACAAAGCCTCCACAACATCCTGTCGGCGGCAGATACGCTCCACATCCAACAGTGGCATAGCAATCCAACGCTTGAGCAGACGACCACCCATAGAGGTGAGCGTGCGATCAATCACATCGGCAAAGCTACTCTTCTCTGAGCCTGCGCCCGAAAAGAGTTCAAGATTACGGATAGTAAATTTGTCGATCCAGACATAATCCTTCTGATCAAGACGCGAGATCGAGGCGATATGAGAAATTTCACGATGCTCGGTAAACTCCAGATAGTAGAGGATTGCTCCCGCTGCGGCGATACCATCCTTCAAGCCCTCGACACCGAAGCCTTTGAGCGATTTGGTAGAGAACTGCTTACAGAGCTTATCATAATTCAAATCTGAAGAGAAGATCCACGCATCGAGGCGATAGGTGTAGTAACGATTACCGAATGCTCCTTCGAAGCGATCCTCAGCACCTCGCTGATACAGCACCTCCTTAGGCGATAGGCTTGACAAGAGTTTGTCGATGTAGCGATCATCGCCTTGAGCCATATAAAATTCGCCTGTAGAGATATCCAAGAAAGCTACTCCTGTACTCTTTTCTCCGAAATATACCGATGCCAAGAATGTGTTTTCCTTATTGGGCAGAGTATTGTTGTCGCCCAAAACTACGCCCGGTGTTACAAGTTCTATAACACCTCGTTTAACCAAGCCTTTGACCATCTTGGGATCTTCCAACTGCTCACATATTGCCACACGCTCGCCTGCTCTGACCAGCTTGGGCAGATAGACATCTAAAGCATGGTAAGGGAAGCCCGCAAGCTCTACGCTCGAAGCTGATCCATTGGCACGCCGAGTAAGGGTGATTCCCAATATAGAACTTGACTTTATGGCATCATCGCCAAAGGTCTCATAGAAATCTCCCACACGGAAAAGTAGTATAGCATCGGGATGTACCGCCTTGATCTCGTAGTATTGTTTCATCAAGGGGGTCTCAACATATTTCTTCTCTACAGCCATCTTGTTAGTTTTATCCTACAAAGATAGCTTTAAAAAAGCTACTATTCAAAAAATGAGTCGTCAAAATTTACCAAATAGAGTTTCTCGGTAGCACGAGTCAGTGCCGTATAGAGCCAGCGCAACATATCTCGCGACATTGGCTCATCGCCGAAGATACACCTATCTATAAATACAGCACTCCACTGACCACCTTGAGCCTTATGGCACGTTACGGCATAAGCAAATTTCACCTGCATGGCATTGTAGTGAGGATTCTCTCGGATCTCCTTCAGGCGTTTGAGCTTGCTCTTGACATCGAGATAGTCTTGCTCAACCTGCTCAAAGAGGTGGCGACTCTGCTCGTAGGTGAGCGATGGTGACTCAGAAGAGATGGTATCGAGCAGAATTTTACACTCAATCTCCATATCGTCATAATCGGGAAATGACAGCACGGCATTGGCAAAGTGAAAGTCGTAGAAATCTTCGAATCGGCGGATTCGCTTCAGTCGGGCGATATCACCATTGGCAATAAATCCCACAGGACAATTCTCTATACGCTCGGTGTAGAAATAGTTATTTTTGACCACCATCAACATATCTCCACTTTCGATTGCCTCCTCGGCAGAGAGGTTGTAGCGGCGGATACCTTCATTATATCTGTTGGCACGTTTGTTTGAGCGAGTGATGACAATAGTTTCGTCTTTACCATATTTGTGATAGCACTCTTCTACCTTCTCCATCACTTCTCCACCGCTGATGGATTCTATGTCGGGAAAATCAAGACGGAAGCGTGGCGTTTCACATATCCCATTTTCGAGCATACAACGCACGAGTGTGGCGTTAAACAAAATTCCCGACTCGGCACTCTGGCGCACCACATCATCCATCGAAGCATAGATCACTTCGCCATAGCGGCTCATCACATTTTCATCCAGCGCAGGGCTGAAATCCGAGCCGACTGGTGGTAGCTGGGCGTTATCTCCGATGAGCATCAAACGGCAATTTCGACCACTACGCACATACTTAACCAAATCATCCAACAACGACCCGCTACCGAAAACCTGACCTTCGCCCGAACTATCCGAGAGCATCGAAGCCTCATCAATTATAAAAATCGCATCTCGCTCCTTATTCAGATCAAGTGAGAATTTCGATTCATAAGCGGCGTTGGTTCTCTCGCGGTAGATCTTCTTGTGAATAGTATAAGCCTGATGAGATGAATAACGCGAAAGCACCTTGGCGGCACGTCCCGTTGGAGCCATCAATACCGAGCGCATACCCACCTCCCGAAAAACCTCCACCAAAGCCGAGACCAAAGTGGTTTTTCCTGTGCCTGCATAGCCATTTAATACAAAAATAGAGGTGGAATCGCATGAAGTTAGCCATTCTGACAACTTTTCTATAACTTTTTTCTGACTAAGTGTTGCTTCGAACGATAATTTTGCGTAAATTTGGCGTGCGATATAATGATTAAGCATAGTGTCGCGGTTTTTTACTACTTAAATTTGATACAAACTTAATAACAATTAATAAAAAATGAAAAAGGGAATACAAATTTTTCTTGGTTTGGTGATCATAGCTTTGATCTATGTTATCACTATGCAGATCCACAATCCTCTGAGCTTCGAGAAGCAGGTCAAGGAGCGTAACGCAGAGGTGATCGTTAAGTTGAAGGACATTCGTGCTGCTGAGCGTGCTTACAAGAGCAAGTACCAGCGTTTCACTAACAACTTCGACTCTTTGATCCACTTCGTGTTGAACGACTCTTTGGAGATGGAGCGTAAGTTCGTTGATGAGGATGACTCTGTTGCTATGGCTCAGCTTAAGAAGGCTGGTAAGAAGAACATCGAGAAGTTCAACATCGCTGTTATCGACACTATCTTCTCTCCACGCAAGCTTTCTAAGGAGCAGGTTCAGGATCTTCGCTATATGCCATTCACCGACAAGAAAGAGTTTATTCTTGACGCTGCAATGATTACTACAGCTGCTAATGTAGAGATCCCTGTTGTTGAGTGCCGCGCACCTTATAAGATGTACCTCGACACAGTTGAGTTCCGTCAGAACATCATCAACCTCATCGATGACAAGGTTAACAACTTCGGTCAGTACGCAGGTTTGAAGTTCGGCTCAATGGAGGGTAGCAACAACGAGGCTGGTAACTGGGAGTAATCCTTACACAGGTCTTTGAATTTTATGATCCACCCTATCTTTTGGGGTGGATCTCTTTTATCCCATACCTTATATATAATAATATATAATGAGAATCATCAGTGGCAAATGCGGTGGCAGAATGATTAACCCACCTAAGAATCTGAGGGCGCGCCCCACCACAGACTTTGCGAAGGAGAATCTGTTTAATGTGCTGAATAATCTTTTGGATTTCGAAGATCTCGATGTGCTGGATCTCTTCTCTGGCACAGGCTCTATCAGTTACGAGTTTGCCTCAAGAGGTGCACGCTCGGTGACTTCTGTCGAGATTAATGCTGTGCATTATAACTTCATACGCGCGACAGCCAAAAGCTTCGGCATGGATAATCTACACCCCGTGAAGGCTAATGTATTTCTCTATCTGAAGAGTTGCGCCAAGCAATATGATCTGATCTTTTCGGATGCTCCATACGACCTTGAGGGTAGTGAAGAGGTGATTAAGTTGGTATTTGAGAAGGGGCTGCTTAAGGATGACGGAGTGCTGATTTTTGAACATTCGAAGGGTAAGGATTTCAGCCAAAATCCCCACTTTAAGCAGTTGCGAAGCTATGGTAGTGTGCAATTTTCATTCTTCGAGAAGTAGAAGATCGCATATTTTAAAATAATATATAAATTTTCTGGTCAGAAATTTGCAGATTCAGATTTTTGTACTACCTTTGCATTCGCAATCAGCAATGGTGCGTTAGTTCAGCTGGTTAGAATACGTGCCTGTCACGCACGGGGTCAGGGGTTCGAGTCCCCTACGCACCGCAGAAATAAGCGACTGAATTTTCAGTCGCTTTTTCGTTTATTATCCTACGCTTACAACGTCACGCCTTGTTTGAAGATTGCTATTTCGCGATAATTTTTCTGCTCATTAAGGGCTGATTTGCCACTCGCCACATCAATAACATAGTCGATAAAACTACTGCTTAACGCAGCCATACTTTCGCCCTCGATTAATGTACCAGCGTTGAAATCTATCCACGAGTGCTTTTGCTCGTAAAGCGGAGTATTTGTCGAGATCTTCACCGTAGGCACAAACGTGCCAAATGGTGTTCCGCGACCTGTGGTAAACAATACTATATGGCATCCTGCCGCAGCAAGTGCTGTGCTTGCCACAAGGTCATTCCCCGGGGCACTCAGCAGATTAAGACCGTGGGTAGAGACACGTTCGCCATACTCTAATACATCTTCTACCATCGAACAACCCGCCTTCTGAGTACATCCCAACGACTTCTCCTCAAGCGTAGAGATTCCACCAGCCTTATTGCCTGGGGATGGATTTTCGTAGATGGGCTGTTCGTTGCGGATGAAGTAGTTTTTGAAGTCGTTGATCATCTTAACCGTCTTATCGAAGATCTCCTCTGTGCGACAGCGATTCATCAACAAAGTCTCTGCGCCAAACATCTCGGGGACTTCTGTAAGGATGGTTGTTCCACCTTGAGCCACGATATAATCCGACAAAACACCAAGCAACGGATTGGCAGTGATACCCGAAAATCCATCGGAGCCACCACACTTCAACCCTACTCGCAACTTTGACAAAGGGACTTCCACGCGTTTGTCACACTTCGCGATATGATAAATCTCTCGAAGTAGCGCCATGCCCACCTCTATCTCATCCTCGACCTGCTGGGATACCATGAAGCGAACTCTCTGCGCGTCATATTCGCCCAAGAATTCCCGCAAAGCCTCTGGCTGATTGTTCTCACAACCTAAACCAACGACAAGCACACCACCTGCATTGGGATGTAAAATCATGTCGCGCAATATCTTACGAGTATTCTCGTGATCATCACTCAACTGAGAACAACCATAGTTATGAGGGAAGGCGACAATAGCGTCAACGCCCTCGCAATTGGTCTCTGTGCGGAGCTTTTCAGCGAGCTGATTTGCCACGCCATTCACGCATCCAACCGTAGGTATAACCCATATCTCATTACGTATGCCCACCTCGCCATTTGCACGAAGATACCCTCTAAATGTACGGTTCTCATTCTTAAATGTCTGCTCTTCGAACTTGGGAGTATAGGTATATTCGCTCAGTCCCGAAAGATTGGTCTTAACCTTATTCTCGTCAAGCAATCCTCCCCTTTTAACGCACTGCGTAGTATGAGAGATTGGCGATCCGTATTTTATAACAATATCTCCTTCGGCAAAATCCCTTAAAGCAATTTTATGCCCAGCAGGAATATCCTCTATGAGTACAATCTCTTCGCCATTGATTTCAATCACCCCACCCTTTAATAAAGGACGCAAAGCAACAGCAACATTATCCAAAGGATTTATTTGGATATATTCAGTCATAACCAGCTATCTTTATTACAACCCTACTCTACAAGTTCTTTAACACACTCTATCATGCCCACGCTCAGGATCTTATCGACATAATAGATTACTCGATCCGCAAATCCTGGGATTGCATTGAGATCCTCGCCCCAAATTGACGTTGTAGCAAGAACTCTCTTTACCAGATTCTCAACCGATCCTTCATTCCATAACTGAGTAAGCATCGACATAATTTCAGGCGCGTCATTAGGTACAATATCTACCCCATCGGCACGTTTACCGCCTCGATAATACACCATAATCGCCGCTAAGCCCAAAACAAGACCTTCGGGAAGCACACCCTTACGCTTTTGGTATTCCTTAACGCCTGGGAGGTCGCGAGTGGCATATTTGGGGAATGAGTTGAGCATTATGGAAGTTACCTGATGATCAACAAACGGATTATTGAAGCGTTCGAGAACATCTTCAGCGAACTTCTTTAGCTCATCTTTTGGAAGATTCAGAGTCTCCATCAGTTCATCAAACATCACACGATGTATGTACTTGCCTATAAGCTCATGCTGACAAGCATCTCTTACGATATTTACACCCGATAGGAATGCTACAGGCGACAATACCGTATGAGGTCCATTCAAAAGTGTAACCTTGCGCTCATGGTATGGCTCTTCTGATGGAACGAACAAAACATTCAAACCAGCCTTATTGGCAGGGAACTCCTCTGCCACAGATTCTGGAGCCTCGATCACCCACAAATGGAATGTTTCGCCCTGCACGACAAGATTATCATCGTAGCCAAGTTTAGCCTTGATTTGGTCAATATCCTTACGGGGAAATCCTGGGACAATACGATCCACCAACGTAGCATATACGCCACAAGCCGTCTCGAACCAAGACTTAAATCCTGCGCCAAGCTCCCATAATTCAATATACTGATATATCGTCTCTTTGAGTTTATGACCATTCAGGAAGATAAGTTCACAAGGGAAAATGATAAGTCCCTTTGACATATCGCCCGCAAAGTGCTTAAAGCGGTGGTAAAGCAGTTGTGTGAGTTTGCCGGGGTATGAACTCGCAGGAGCATCATCTATCTTGCACCTTGGATCGAAATTAATACCAGCCTCGGTGGTGTTGGATATAACAAACCTCATTTCGGGCTGCTCTGCAAGAGCCAAAAATGCATCAAAATCCTTATATGGGTTAAGTCCTCGGCTGATCACATCTATCATCCTGAAAGAGTTAATCACCTCGCCATTGTTCAAGCCCTGCAGGTTTACGTGATATAGACAATCCTGAGAGTTAAGCACATCTATCATTCCATTTTCGATAGGCTGCACTACAACAACACTACTATCGAAATCGGTCTTCTCGTTCATATTCGAGATAATCCAGTCAACAAATGCACGTAGGAAATTTCCTTCGCCAAACTGGATGATACGCTCCGTGCGGACTATTTTTGTCGCAGTCTTACTGTTTAATGCTTTCATTTTGCGAGAAGTTAAAATTCAACCAATATTCTAAATACCTTGCCTGGATTCTCTGCCCATCTCTGCAAGGTCTCTTGCGCCTGATGAGGTTTAATCACAGCCGAAATCAACTCATCCATAGGACATTTCCCGCTTTGCAGATATTGTATGACGGCACGAAAATCTTCGGGCATTGCATTGCGCGAGCCACGTATATCAAGTTCCTTCTGTACAAAGTATTTGGTCTGGAACGACACCTCGCTCTTGGCATAACCAATACAAGTCACTCGTCCCGTAAAACCAACCAAATCTATGGCTGTAACGTATGTTATGGGGCTACCCACAGCCTCGACAACCACATCTGCCATATATCCATCGGTCATCTCGCTAACTCTGGCAACCGTATCCTCGGTTTTTGAATTAATCACCATAGCCGCACCAAGTCGTTTGGCAAGAGCCAACTTCTCGTCATCAATATCAATGGCAATAACCTTTGCTCCGCGCAGACTCGCTCTGACTATTGCGCCAAGACCGATCATACCACAACCAATAACCGCCACAGTATCTATATCTGTCACCTGAGCCCTCGATACAGCATGGAAGCCCACACTCATCGGCTCGATCAATGCACACTCCTTATCCGTAAGACCCACGGCAGGGATCACCTTAGTCCATGGCAAGGCGATAAATTCCTGCATCGAGCCGTTGCGCTGAACGCCAAGTGTCTGGTTATGCTCGCACGCATTTACGCGTCCATTGCGACAAGAGGCGCACTTTCCGCAATTTGTATATGGATTGACCGTTACAGCCATTCCCTTTACAAAACCCGCGGGGACCTCCTCGCCTACCTCTTCTATGATAGCACCCACCTCATGCCCAGGGATTACAGGTAACTTTACCATCGGGTTTTTGCCTAAAAAAGTATTTAGGTCTGAGCCACAAAATCCGACATACTTCACACGAAGCAAAATTTCTCCTGCGCCAAGCGTTGGCTTATCGACTTGGGTCACTTTGACCTTGCCCGCTTGAGTAATTTGCAGAGCCTTCATTCGTTTATTTTTTAATTTGTTTTCAGAATCAGTTTTTCTCGTTCTCGATCTTGTATCCCTTCCAGCCGTAATATGCGATAAAGAAGAAGCATACAAGAGGTATGACGTATGCCACCTGATAGAATTCCACATTGTGGTTCATCACATACGCCGTAAACTGAGGCACACATGCATTGCCGACAATCGCCATAACGAGGAATGCCGAGCCACTCTTTGTGTCTTCGCCCAAGTCACGTATTGCAAGCGAGAACTGCGTTGGATACATAATCGACATGAAGAACGATACACCAAGCATAGCATAAAGACCAACCATGCCGCCATAAATTACGATTACACCACAAAGTATGATATTGGCAATACCATAAACCAACAGCATATCCTGAGGACGGAACTTTGCCATAAGCATTGTACCTATCCATCTACCAGCAAGAAATGCAAGCATATACAATCCAAAGAATGTAGTGGCTTGATCCTCAGGCAATCCCACATACATACAGCAATATACGAGGAAGAGACTATTGATAGCAGTCTGACCTCCATTATAGAAGAATTGCGCTATGACACCCCAACGAAGATGTTTTCTTTTCAACACTCCGAAGTTTATCAGCTTCTCATCGCTCTTATGCTCCGCAGTTTCATCTGCAATTTTAGGGAACTTTGAGATGATGAAAATTACAGCTATCAAGATGAGCAATCCTGCAAGCATCAGATATGGGAGCTTCATCGAGTCGGTCTCCATCTGGATGTACCCTTCCCATCCACCGGGGTAATCAACAGGCAGGGTCTCACGCGTGTAGTTATAACCTGTCAAGACCAATTTACTGAGAAACATTGCAGCGATAAAGGCTCCAAGTCCATTGAACGACTGTGCCAGATTCAAACGTCTGGACGCAGTCTCTGGATCTCCCAAAGCAGTCACATAAGGGTTTGCGGCTGTTTCGAGGAAACACATTCCTGTAGCGATAATAAAGAAGATCACAAGATATGCCCAATACTCTTTTATCGCAGCAGCAGGAAAGAACAACAAGCCACCCATAGCCGCCAGCACCAAACCGAAGATAATACCCGATTTATAGCTGAATCGCTTCATGAACATGGCTATTGGGATTGGGAAAATAAAGTATGCCATCCAATATGCTGCCTCGGTAAATGAAGCTTCAAAAGCATTCAACTCACATGTCTTCATCAGCTGACGGATCATCGTAGGCAGAAGATTGCTACTGATTGCCCACAGGAAGAAGAGGCTAAAAATGAGTGTAAGCGGAATTAAGTATTTGTTCTTTTTCATTCTGACATGTTTTTGATATATGGTAACTCTGGTAAATTCTTAAAACCATAAAATGCCTTTGCATTTTCGCCTAAAAACTTTCTTTTGTCGCTATCGCTTATCTCTTTTGACTTTAAGACGAAGTCGTACGACATCTTGTATGTGATGGCTGTGATGGTTCGAGGATAATCCGATCCCCACATCAGTTTATCGTATCCTACCAGATCGGCTGCTTCGCGAATAGCCTTTATCGCGCCATTGAAAGGATAAAACTCATCATTGAAAAGCCATGTGATGCCGCCCGACTCTATCATGACATTTTTGTTTCTTGCCAAAAGAATCTGCTTCTTCCAATCGGGCTTGGTGACCATTCCGAAGTGACCTATGGCGATTCGCAGGTTGGGACATTCCGAAATAATCTCCTCAAGCTCGCCCACTTGTGTGTTGCCCTCTGCCATGTCGATTGAAAGGATTATATCCTCTTTCTCCATCAGATGAAACATCTGCATCATCTCCGAAGAGTTCAGATAGACTCTACCCTCCTTCAGAAGAAGGCGATGAGCAGGGATCTTTATAGCCTTGAAGCCCTTGTCGATCAACGCCTTTGCCTCCTCCAAGAAACCGGGCTTACGGAATTCGCACATTGCGCAAACAAAGAAGCGATCTGGATACTTATTCATCACTTCGAGCAGATAATCGTTCTGAATACCATCAATATACTCCTGCGTAACAACGGCTCCACCGACCTGAGCATAATTCATGTTTGCCAAGAAGATCTCGGCACTATTTCTGCCATCAATCATAAACGGCGGGAGCATCTGCCGAAGCTCGCCCATAAACAATGATTGACCATTCTCGGTAGTCTTAATTTTCAATCCATCAACCTCGGTATCTTGATGTAACCAGAGATGTGAATGTGCGTCAATGATTGTCATCATAACACTTAATTTATGAATTAGCCCAACTTACTCTCTGCTGATCACCGATGATCTGCTTAACCTTCTCCACAAGGCTCCAGTCAATCGGTTCGGCGATATACTTAATGTTCTGAAGCACACTCTCTGGTCTTGCCGAGCTGAATAGAGTGGTCTGGATGCGCGGATTGCTCACCGAGAACTGCAAGGTAAGTTTTTCTATTGGATAACCCTGCTCTGCACAATACTTAGCAGCCTTAGCGCATGCCTCCACCAAAGGCTTTGGAGCTGGGTGCCAATCAGGAATGCCGCGTTGCGTCAGCAGTCCCATCGCAAATGGAGAAGCGTTGATAATGCCGATACCCTTCTGCTCGAAATAATCAAGAAAATCCACCAACTTATCATCATTCAACGTATGATGACAGAAATTGAGCACACTCTCAACAGTCCCATCTGCCACGTGATCTATAACCCATTTGAGGTTTTCGAGTTGCAAATCGGTAATGCCGACATGCCCTACCACACCCTTATCGCGCAGTTCAACCAATGCAGGCAAAGTCTCATTCACAATCTGATTCAGATCCGAAAACTCAATATCATGCACGTTGATAAGATCAATATAGTCTATATTCAGACGCTCCATACTTTCATAGACACTCTCCACGGCACGTTTACCCGAGTAATCCCATGTGTTGACGCCATCCTTACCATATCTGCCCACTTTGGTTGACAGGGTAAAAGACTCACGAGGCAACTCTTTGAGAGCTTTACCCAATACGGTTTCAGCTTTATAGTGCCCGTAATATGGAGAAACGTCAATAAAATTCAATCCGTTTTCCACCGCCGTAAATACGGCATTTATAGCTTCTGCCTCCTTGATAGAATGAAAAACTCCGCCCAATGAAGATGCGCCAAAACTTAATACTGGGACTTTAAGTCCTGTCTTGCCTAACTCACGATATTCCATTGTCTAAAATCATTTAAAGGTTAGCGATAGTGTTACAACCAAAACATAGCGAGACACCTTAATCCATGTCGTTATAAATTGTGTTTTAGGTATATGTACAAAAATACGAAAAAGTTTCTTAAATCCCAGCTCTAACGAGGTCGTTATAGTTGTCTGTACGCTAAGTAGATCATTGCAACACATCTTTTAACCTGCATCCTAACATTTTTCGACTCAACAAAAAAGAAGTTGTCCAACAAGTTTTTGAAGGACAACCTCTTTGCTTTAAAGTTGTATAAGAAGAGGGATTTTTAGGACTGCGAAGCCCTTAAAACCGCAGCATACTAAGCGTATGTGAGGATTTTAGGGGCGAGCGTGACGCCAAAATCACCTTCTTAGACAGCTTCTTATATAAAACTACTCGAAAAATCTCAAGTTATCGAAATTTGGCTTAAGCTCACCTCGCTCAATGCGATGAATGATCTCCACCACCCGATCATTCATCGGGGTAGGACATCCCACTCTTCTGCCGTATGCCGACACTGCACCATTTATGGCATCTACCTCGGTAGCTTTTCCTTTCTCGATATCCTGCAACATGCTTGCCTTTAATTTAGCGTGCTTACGTATTGCTATTGGTATAATGAATGATGAAAAAGTCTTTTTAATAGGGTTAGAATAATCCAGCAGTTTTACGATATCTTTACCTTGCACAGGCTCAATACGGATACCTCCAGCCTTGCAAACATCAATGCACTCCTTAATCAAAGCCTGCACAATTCTGCGCGAAGCGAGTGGCTTGGCTACCTCACCAAACGTGCAACCAAGCACGGCACTCATACCCGAGAACGAAGCATTAATCAGCAGTTTGCTCCAACGTGTACCGATGAAATTATCCTCCATATCAACTTCGCCCATCAACTCCAGCAACTGTTTTACCTTTGCGAAGTGTTTGCTGCGATTAGTCGAAATAGATCCCAACGAGAACGACAAGGCGTCAGGCGAACTTGTCAACTCACACACTCCTGCGCTCTGCATCGTTGCGCCCCAAGCTACCGTACAACCTAACACTCGTTCCTGCCCCAGAACCTCGGCGATCTCCACCTCAGGCAATCCATTCTGAAATGTCACAAGCACACCATCTGCCGCCAAATAATCCTTCAACATAGCCACAACTTCGGCATTGTGCTGCTGTTTGGTCATAAGGAAGATGATATCGTATTCGCCACTCATCTCAGCTGGGGTGTATGCCGTAACCTGTTGCGTAAACTGCACTGTTCCAACCACCTGTGCGCCAGCAGTCTGCAAAGTCTCCACATGAGCTTTGTTACGGTTAATAAGTTCAATCTTCTCTCCCGCACGAGTTATATATGCACCTAAAATTGTGCCGAGCGACCCTGCTCCATAAATTGCTACACGCATAAAATCATTCTTTAGTATTGTTCCACAAAATCTCTTACCAACTTGAATGTTGGCTCGTAGCTATCGAAAATTGCTCTCTCCCATGTATCCAGCGGCGTATGATAGTATTGGAATGCATCGCCACCCTCGTTCTCGAGGAAGATACATGGTACGCCACGCTGCGCAAATGGATAGTGGTCGCTATTGCCCGCCAACTTACCGCGATTAAGAGACTTAAAATATTTTTTCTCGGCGTTTATCTTCTCAAAAAGTTTGTATCCCTGCTCTCCAGGATCGCTCACCTCGCAATACTGCACAGGATTGTTGTCGCCGATCATATCCAGATTAAAGAGGTATCGTATCTGCTTTAGCGGCACTACAGGATGCTCAGCATACCACTCCGAGCCTCGCAAATAGGCATCTTCACCCGAAAAAGCTATAAAATAGATATCATATTTTGGGCGATGCTTAGCGTAATATGCCGCCAAAGTCACAATGGCTGCCGTACCCGATGCGTTGTCGTGCGCACCTGCATAAAAGGTTTTCTTGCCGAGATTACCCAGATGGTCATAATGAGCCGTAAAGACGTAACACTCGTCATGTCGCTCACCCTCGACCTTTGCAATCACGTTAAAACACTCGTAATTCTCCAAAAACCTGTTTTCGATATCCACATCGACTCGGTCAGCATCATTGGGGAATGTTGATGATACCCAAATCACAGGCTTATCAGCCACCCTCTCGCCGTATGCCTTATAAAACTTCAAAGGCTCATTCCATGTAAAAATAATTCCACGATTTGTAGCACCACCCTTGCTCTGCAGACGTTTGAAATCAGCTCCATGCTTGTAGCTAAACCAAAAGTCACAAACCACAAATGCGTCCTTATACTCAGGCTTCTCCAGATCGGCAAAAATACGCTTTGAATCATAATTGAGCGTATCGATATAATATAATTTATAACTACCCTTCACACCTGGTGAAAACTCTCTAAGATTAAAATCAATACCCGGGGTCAACTCTCGCCCATCCACCTTGAGCGACATTTTACCAGGGAAGGTATTGATATTCATCTTAAATGGCTGACACTGCACCTCATCGACACCTGCCCTACCAAGCTCCTTCGCCAAATATCGTCCAGCCTTATTCGCCCCATCGTAGGCATAGCCACGCCCCTGATATTTGGCAGAACTTAATTCCTTCACTATTTTTTTGTAATGCGCCAAATCCTGTGCCTCGACCTGTAATGCCACAAGCGCAATGATGATAACAAATAATTTCTTCATAATTCGGTGTATTAGTTTTATAATTACACAAAGTTAATGTTTAATATTCAACCGACAACCATCAATCAACAAACTATCATCTCTGAAGATGCCTATCGCATACTATTATGGACAATCTCTTCTATCAATTTAAATATCGGACGAAAATTCTCAAAATCCACATCTGCAAATTCTCCTATACCACGAGATATGTACAATGCAAAATTGTTTTTTGACAATGCTATATTCTCGCCTGAGCTAATCCTCATCACTTTATCATCAATAATTTTAGGATATGTTCTTTTTAACTCTTGTCTATAAGGATAATAAATATCATTAGAGTCCTTTAGATTTCCACTTTGCGGATTGAAATCAAAACTTGTATAGATTCTGCGACCAGACTTATCTCGTCTGGCGAGATCCTGATCGGAATAAAAATGCTCTATACATATATCATTAAAATCACGATGTGGAGGGATAGGCAAGACTGCGGAATAGACTCGGTCGCTCCATCGCTTAAAACCTTTTCCATTCTCCGTTGTATCTTTAACATATCGGGCGACATCACGATCAAAAATATAGATCTCAAGATTGTCGTTCTCCTTGCTCTCTGATCGAGTACGACACATATTATACACAAATTCATTATTAACATCATGGTTTCCCCAACGATGAAAATGCAGTTTCAACCCGAGGAACTCACCTTGCTGCTGAAAATGTCTGTATGCAGCAGCAAGATGTACTACATCGGTCTTACCCTCGCCATATATCACAACAGAATCTCTAGGAGCAGTAATTCTCAGAGGTGGCTGAAGTATGGTATGTTTATCAAGAAGAATTAGTCTTTCGTAGAGTCGAGCATAAACTTGATTATTTTTCCCTTTTACCGCTGCCAAGAATCCCATCATACCCTGCAACTCCAATTTAAAGGCGTAATCGGGCGATTCAGGTAATCTATGTTTATAATTATACTTCTCAAAATGTTCATTTGCCGTTGCTGTGAGTCCATATTTTTCCCATGCGTGAATCATAGCTCTGATACGCTTGACATATTTTCTATGAACATTAACGATCTTATTTACAACCAAACCAGTAACCTCCTGATGTCCCGTATGGTAAGAATAGCGAACTTTCGAGGGGTTTATCTTAAAACCATTCTCCTCTATTATGGATGTAAAATATTCTGATAAGACAAGTTTGTTTTCTTGAATTACACCTAACCGACTGGGAATCTCTCTCAAATTTGTCGAGAATGTTATATCATCAGCATAACGAGTATAATCAAGTCTATATTTACGAGCAAATTTTAATAGTTCATTATCTAAACTGCGACAAATATAGTTAGATATTATCGGTGATGTCGGTGCTCCTTGTGGTAGTACACCATCAAAACAACATATTTGCGCCATGAAGGTTGCGACCTCTTCACAGCAAGAAAATGGAGGATTTAAAAACAAGCCCCTAACTCTTCCGAAATTAATCGAGGGGAAGAAATCTTTCAGATCAATATTAATAACTATACGTTTATTCTTATGCACACTTGCATTAGTCAGAATACTATGTTTTTTCACATATCCGTGAACACATGATTTACGTTTATACAGATCAGATAAGATTGTTGCCAGCATGCGTTGAGCACGCTTAATTCCCGATGATGGGGCTAATATATCACGTGTGTCGCCATTGCGCTTGGGTATCTGTATTTTTTTGTACCGTTTATCATCAGGCAAGACGAACAGGTTGTATATCAAATCCTTATATTGGCACCCTAAATATGCAGCCAGATCACGGCGGCTGTCGATCTCGCAAAATTCAATCATATTAGAATCAAAACCATCCATCTTGAAAAATAAAAAGCCTGTCGGAAATTCTACTTAAAGTGAAGAACGCATGCGCTCATCGAGAACGACTGCGAACAAAGCGGACAAACATCTTCTGACGTTTCAATACTCGCCGCAAGAATACAGCGAAAATCAATCTTCCGACAGGCATTCAAAATTACTCGTTAATACTGAATTTTCAAAAACTTTATACGCATATTTATTACAGGATACGACTATTTGACTCTATGTTATAACTTAAGCGACTTAGGCTTAAGCATATGGCTCCAAATCTGAACAAAGAAGGTACTCAGCAATGTTTCACGATAGACTATGCGATGCTTCCAACGATTAGCCCACCAACGGCGGAACATATAAGCCCATGATTTCAAATATCCGACATTCCTCGGCTGCGTTTCATTGAATTCAGGCTGCATAATCTCATTCCATACACGCACTGTCAACTTCTCCTCACGATTAAACTCAGGCACACACCTCACGGGTAAGCCTAATTTATCTATGCATATTGCGTTCATCGCATTCAAAAATCTATGCATGTTCATCTGCTCGGCAAAAACAAACAACCCCTTCCAATCAATCTTTTCAAAATATCGCTCGACAAAAAACTTCCAATCCAACAAATGACGTATCCCGATTCTTTCGGCAGCAAAATGCGATGCTGAATGACGCAATATAAACAACGCGTGAAAATCAGGCGAAGGGAGATATACCTCTGCACCATCTACCTCCACCACCTCCATAGGTTGGCGTGTCAATTGCCACAACCGAGCCTCAATATCGCGATTGGAACGATGAGCATGGATATTTAGAAAATCGTAATGATTCTCAACCATCACACCATCCACATAAAATACCGTGTGGTGATGTTTCCCATTATCAATTGGGATATTATAATGTTCATGCAACAACATATCTGCTTTTTGCTGCACTCCCAGACGTTCAACACCCCCATCTTCAGTGAGTTTTTCCTCAAATAGCCAAACATCTATATCACTGCATTGGCGATGATTCGGCACTGGATAATTCAAGCTCAAGCCATAGCCCTTCAGAATCATCATCTTTATACCATGCTGCGCAAAAAACTTCGCCAGCTTCGCGATAACACTCTTTTGATGCTCATACTTACGCTCTATCTGCTCTACAGTAACCATCCACTTAATCATCTCTGCTTTCGATAGAGGTTGCCCTTGATGAGCCGATTCGTCACCAGCCTTCGCCTGTTGCATATAATCCCATACCACAGCCGTAATGCCATGTGCCGCCGCTATTTTATAAATTTTCTGCATACCCAAAAACTCAATCCAATGCGAAAATACAAAAAATCACTGAAACTATCAACACGTCAGCATGCTATAAAAGTAATTAACCCCTTCAATACACCCGAAAACAAACAAAAAAACGGTAACCTTTTCAGATTACCGTCTCTTCCGTGATCCCGCCGGGGCTCGAACCCGGGACCCCAACATTAAAAGTGTTGTGCTCTACCTGCTGAGCTACAGGATCAACGCTCGCCAAAATAGGTTACCCTCGATTTTGGTGGTGCAAATGTATATATAATTTTTTTATTTAGCAAATCTTTATATCTTATCCTCTCCGTTTTTGAATGAAAAAGAGCAAAAAGATACTCGCGCAAATTCTATTTCTCCATCTCTCGGCTTATCTCCCCCACCTCGGCACCGACAAATAATATTAGGTCCACAGGAGCAATGCGAATCTGCAAGCCACGCACGCCTGCGCTTATATATATTGCATCGTGTTCCATGCAACTCTGGTGAATGTATGTCGGGAATCGTTTTTTCATTCCTATGGGCGAACATCCGCCACGGATATACCCCGTCACACCCAACAACTCCTTCATAGGAATCATCTCCACCCACTTGTTTCCCGAAGCCTTAGCTGCCAATTTCAAATCCACCTCATGGTTGCCAGGCACCACACAGACTATATATCCCGATTTGTCGCCCACCAACGCCAAAGTCTTAAACACAGTCTCGATATCCTCCCCGAGCTGCTCGGCAACGTGTCCTGCTGCCAAATCGTTCTCATCGACAAGGTATGGGATCAACTCATATTTGATTTTAGCCCGATCGAGCAATCGTGCCGCATTGGTCTTTTCTATTTTTTGCTTTGCCATAGTGCAAATATAACTAAAATTTGCTAATTGACTCGAAAACCGCTACCTTTGTCTCATGGTCAAAAAACTATCACATATCGCATTACTTGTTTGCTGCATGCTACTTCTTGCAGGATGCAACGCTGCCCGCTCTCCTCAAAAATCGGCTAAAAACTTCTTTGAAGCTATTGAGGCGAGCGACTATCAGCGTGCGGTGGAGTTTACTACACTGAATCCCGAGGAGGATCTTGAGTTATATTATGCCATCATGCAGAAGCAGCAGGCATCTATCGCAGAAAAAGGTGGAATCCAGAGCGTGAAGATCGTTAGCGAAAATCGTTCTGCCGAAACTCCCGACAAAGCGACAGTTGTAGTGGTAATTAACTACAAGGATGGTTCTACCCAAGAGGAGTGTTGCAATATGACTCTTCACGATAAAAAATGGTTATTAGATGTCAATCTCAGCTCGAAATAACATCTGCAAATCGCTATTTTTCATTATTTTATCTCTATTAATAGGATGCGCCACTCGCGCATCCAAGACCTACCCTACAATCCAAATTCCAGAAGCTGATTTTCGTTCAGCCGACCTCGCTCTGAGACTTGGACGTAGCATCGAAAGTGATCTGATTGCGCGTGGAGGGGAGTCAGATAATCGCTATTCACATATCGGTCTGCTTATCGAGAGCGATTCGGGAATGATTGTCGTAGATATTGAACCTTCAACCGATAAAGAGTCCGAGCAAATCAAGGCGCAAAGTGTCAGCAACTTTTTTAATTCCCAAAAGGCTATTGCAGGCACGATTATGAGGTATGACGGATTAGATTCAACACAGATTAACATGCTGAAAAACAAAGCTATTGAATTGCTTAACTCAAGTATTACTTTCGATCACGATTATCAGCAGTCAGATAACTCAAAAATGTATTGTACCGAGCTAATCGAAGTGCTTTTCAACGCTATAAACATATCGCTCAGCGAGAATCGCAACCGCACACTACCACTTGCCAAAGAGCCTGTGATAATACCATCAGACATTAGTCAAAATAGGAATTTAAAGAGAATTTGGAGCTATGATCTGCGCTTTTTGGCAGACTCCATTCGGTAGATTTGATACGAGTTGACGATATTTTGCCACACGATATAGGCGGTAGGTGCGACCGATGCTATCGGATCCAAAAAAGACTGCGACATCCATACCGCAAGCACCGTATTTTTTTGTCCCAATGATTGACCACCAGCCGCAGCATCTCCATATCGGCGACCGATTATTCTTCCTACTTTAAATTGCAGTAAACATATTATAAATGAAGATGTTGCAAGTGTAATCTCAAGTATTAGATCAGCATCCGTATCGAGCAAAAACGAAGTCGTCTTGCCAACAATCACTGCCAACGAAAGCAACCACACATAGAATGAAATCTGACTATGATCTGCCACCCATTGCGACACCTTTGGCAGGGCGAAACGGCATAATTGTCCAGCCACAAACGGGGCAATCAACAGAGGAGACACCTTTTGCAGAATTTGTATCATGGTACACTCTCCATTACCATAGGCGTGCAACATATATGGCGCAACAATAGCTATCACCAGATTGCACAAAAGGCTGTAAGCAGCCATAGTCTCCACATTAGCACCCAACATACCGCCAATCACCACAGCTGCCATAGCAACGGGAACCAATACACATATCATAGCACCTTGTGCCACCACAACATCAGCCCACGCCAAAGCATAATATACCCCAAATGCTACCACCAGCTGAAAGAGAATCAGCCAAAGGTGCATCATCGAGAAACGTATTTTACGAGCATCTACCCTGCAAAAGGTGAAGAACAGCATGGTAAAGATAAAGATCGGCGTCAACATACCTTGCGACATCCCGTCCAACCATGTAATCTGACGACAAAACAAGGCTCCGACAACCATTCCAAGTGGCATCGACAATGATCTGAAGGAGAATTGTGTTATCATCTTAAGCTAAATTATTTTTCACTTTTACGCTCCGAGAGATAGTTCAGCACGCCGCGCATCAATGAATGACGCTCAGCCTCATCCATGATTGTCTCGAACGGAAATCCCATCACGAATGTACGATATTTTGTGCCGTTATACGCCACCGCAGCCGACTGGTTGTTGGTAATATATCTCATTGCAATAAATGCATCCTTCCCGTAAGGGACAATCGACCCCGGTGACTCAACGCCATAACACTTCTCAGAAGGCTCTTTATTGAATCTGACATCCTGACGCGCCATCTTCATCGGTGATGCCACCACGCGAGCCACATGACGGCGAGTAGCCATATCTCCATTAAAAGAATAATGTAGCACACTTCGCGCAAAACCTCTATCCTCGCCATCAGACTCCACACCATGCCACAGATCGCTTGCCACATAGCATCCCGAAGCAAATATGGCTCCACCCTGCTCGGTATATTCTCTGATTTTATCCTGCAACTCCTCACTAAATAGCTCAAAATCAGTATCTGCGCAACCTCTGCCGATTTTCGTAGAACGCTGCTTACCGAAGATAAAATCAGTGATCGGATACTTCTCCAACTTGACGCTACCCTGCTCAACAGACTTCACACTCGCCGAACAGAATGAAAATCCTGCTGCGACAATAGATCTACCATGCAACGATGGGTAATCGAAACTATTGCCAGCTACAACCTCGCTCTCATAATCGCTATACGATGAGCCAAGCGCGTAGTTATCATTCTCGGTACGCGACTCGCGGCGATCGAAATTTCGTTGTTCGCCAATGAACGAGATATCCTTCAGATAACCCACTCCCGAATCCAAATTATTATAGAATCCAGCAATCGAATCACCCTGAAAACTTATCGGAGCACTTACTCTATCAAAGCCATTGACTACAAGCACCTTGCCGCGTTCATCTTTAGCTTTACTTGAGGATAGGATCTCACTTGGAAAACTCTCACCACCTTTGTTTACAGCAGTAACCTTGTAGCTGTAGATATGCCCTGGAGTCTGCTTCAGTTTGATAGTGGTTGCCGTAACCTTTTGTCCATTATCGAAACCACCATCGTCCTTGCGCGTATATACGATATAATACTCTGCATCTGCCGAAGGCTCCAACTCATCCTTTACCGCCTGCCAACTCAACACCACATCCGCCGAGGCTTCATCCGCAAACTCCACGCTGAAGCTCTCCACAGGCAAAGGCTGCACGGTGTAAGGCTGATTGTATTGACTCGACAGGTAACGCAAAATTCCTTTATATATGGCTCGGCTGACCAAAAACTTAAATCGTGGATCGTTACCATATCGCATATCGGCAAAGTTCTGATGCGATAGAAGCTCCAAAAGCATGGTAGGCACAGCAGGCACGCGAGCCTCATAATATGAACGATTCCACATGCCTCGTCTGCTCCAGTTGGGCTCATAAGTTGAACGTATATCGCCCACAATCTGCGTCATTACCAAATCGGTCAAATTGCGTGACAGATGACGATCTGCGCAACCTTCAAAGCGACCTTTATTATCTTTGGTATAGTAGATTCCGAGCGTGCCGATTATATCATCATTGAGTCTTACACCTGCATCGGAATGGAACGCAAAAGCCAAATCCAGAGGGATATTTTTGCCCTTCTCCTTAGGCAGACGCTCACTTCCACCCATCAAGGCATTAACCCAATGAGCGCGGCTCATATAGTCGTCCTTATAATCATCCTTATTCTCTTTTGGAGTATATACATCCTCCTCGAAACCAGACCATTGCAACCAATAACGCGCACCTTCACAGAATCGAGGGTACTCGCTTACCATAGGCTCATAGTCAATATCATCCTTCTGCAGATGTTCTCCAACCATTCGGGCTACATTTCCATAGCCACCACCAATCTTTACGCCATCGGCAGAGATCTTTTTGCCAGCCTCAGAGCCTACGTTACTCAACGAAACGAGCAGACGTTCCTTGCCAGCCGAAAATTCAAAATCGCCCAAATATACCCACATCGAGCCACCCATCGACTGATTCACCGCAAAATGGCTCTCGCCACCAGCATGATGCACCGTATATTTGGCGTCCTTCGCACTCTTGTCGCCAAAGCTCTCATACGAAACATAAACGGCATACGTACCATTCTCCGCCACCGAGCCATGCCATTCGGCTACGCTCTCCTTGCCGTTCTCGATACTCTCAGTAACTCTCGTTGTACCATCCTTAAACGGGTTTTGCCCCGTAAGGTAAAATTCTCGCTTATGAGCAAAGCCAACTCCTCCACTTTCCCACTTTTGCTTACCATTTTGCTCCTGATAGCGTCCCGAAGCAAGCGACTCATCGTTGTCGATTATCAGTTCATGTTTCTGAGTGTCGCGTTCTCTGGGCAACAATACATTTGCTCCAGCATTCTCCAACATCGGTACAAGATATGGCAGGACGTAACTTTGTGTGTAGAGATCCTCCACCGTCTCCCATAGACGCGAGCGTTGCCAACGCCAGATATTCTCCTTCTGCTCAAAATATCGACCATGACTCTGCCACATGGCTATATGTCGCCCCGCAAGACCTTCGGTCGGATGACTTACCTCCGAAAGATGAGTCACAAGCGGATGAGATGATCTGTTGGTAAAAGTCACATCGCCTCGTTTGGTGGTACGATAATATAATGGTATAAGATCCTCAATGCGGTGACGATCGGTGTAGATCTCAATTTTGCGTGAAGCATACTTTTCGGGCAGAATCATACGCACCGAATCATATATAGCGCGCACATTATCTTCGCGGAATGGATAGTATGACAATCCGATAGAGGCATGAATCTCTACTCTGTCGCCATATATTTTTGTGCGATCAACCTTCGCTGAGCCTCCTAAAATTTCTCGCTGAACAATGCGAGTCAGCAATTCTGACACCTCTTCACGCGCATCGGATGAAAGCACTTGTGATGAAGCAGAGGTTGAGATAAACAAGGCAACAAACAGAGCCGCAATGTGTAGTATATTTTTAAGCGTTATCTTCATTTGGTTTGGAAATTAAAATTAGTCCAAAGATAGTAAATAATGCGTTATAACCCAAGAGCTCAAATCCTATGTGATAATCATATTTTGCAGCCATGCACCACTGCAGAAGATAACTAAGCGCTGGAGAGGCTAAAATCACAATCGGCAAAAGCTTTTCTTTGATCTTACGTTTCGAGATCATGCCATATACAAACATACCCAAGATAGGTCCATAGGTGTATCCCGCCAACTTAAATATCAGATTAATGGCACTTTGAGAGGCAAAATATTCAAATAAAATTATCACAATAGCCATAACTGCTGCCATGCTCAGGTGAATCACACCTCTCAGGCGTTTTAACGCCTTGTCACATAGTTTATGTTGGGCATCCAAAATATCTATCGTAAACGATGTTGTAAGCGAGGTCAAAGCCGACCCTGCAGCTGAATATGTACTTGAGATAAGTCCCACAACGAACACAATACCAACAACTAACGGTAGTCCACCGTTCACTGCCACCAAAGCAAAGGCATCATCACCTCGCTGTGGTATAGTTAGCCCTCGAAATTCGATATACTCATACAATAACGCACCGAGTGCCAGAAACATCGCTATAACCACTATCTGACACAAAGCCGTCAGCACGATATTGATCTGAGAATCACGCACCGAGCGACAACTCATATTACGTTGCATCATATCCTGATCCAAACCTGTCATTGCGACCAAGCAGAGCGCACCACCAGCAACCATCTTCCAGAAATAGTATTTAGAAGAGGGATCATCGAAATGCCATATTTGTGAATATTGTGACGTTGAGATCAGTTCATATGAACTTTCAAATGTAAGCCCCATCTGCTTACAAATAAACCAGATAACGATAGCGACACTCGCCACAAGGCATAAAGATTGCAAAGTGTCGGTAATAATCAGAGAACGCACTCCGCCACGACAGGTATAGAGATATACCACGAGCATGGTTAATGTTACGTTCCAGATAAAGTGAAGGTTGATATGATCAAACACAAGTAATTGCATTACAAGACATACCACATATAATTTTAATGATGCTCCTATAACCTTAGCCACAAGAAAACACCACGCTCCAGCGCGATGAGTCATAACGCCAAAGCGAGAATCGAGATATTCATAAAGCGAGACTATGCCGAGCTTATAAAATAGAGGTATAAGCACAAAAGCAACGATCATCTGTCCTATGGTAAAGCCAATGACCATCTGCATATATGAAAAGCCATCGGTAGCCACCGATCCAGGGACGGAAATAAACGTAACGCCCGACATCGCTGCGCCGATCATTGCTAAGGTTGCCATATACCAACTCGTACGGCGATTCCCGATAAAGAATCCCGCATTATCAGCCTTGCGTGATGAAAAATAACTTAGCGCAAAGAGCAAAAGCAGATAGAGAGCAAGCGTTAATAATATAATATAAGGTGACATTACCGATCATTTTAACTTTCAGGAAAGAGATATTCTCCCCTGACGGAGTTTTTTACCGCACAAAGTTAATAATTCGCCACAAAAATTATAACATAATAAATAAATTTAATATATTTGTGTTGCGGAATATTTCCTTAGCGCACCACACGTGAACAAGGGATATGGATATGAAATGATATTTATTTATATTAATACATATTGACTATGGCTAAAGTGTTAAAAATCAGAGATCTATCATTGCGAGATGGTCAACAGTCATCGTTTGCCACTCGTATGACACAGGAGCAGATAAATCGTTGCCTACCCTACTATAAGGATGCAGGATTTTACGCCATGGAGGTATGGGGCGGTGCCGTACCCGACTCTGTGATGCGTTATTTGGGCGAGAACCCTTGGACTCGTTTGGAGTCAATCCATAAAGAGATAGGTGATATCTCTAAACTTACAGCTCTTTCACGTGGTCGCAACCTCTTCGGTTACGCGCCATATACAGATGAGATTATTGACGGTTTCTGCCGCAATGCAATCCAGAGTGGTTTGGGTATCATGCGTATCTTCGATGCCTTGAACGATGTGGATAACGTAAAGTCAACCATCAAGTATGTTAAGCAGTATGGAGGTATTGCCGATTGTGCGGTATGTTATACTGTCGATCCTAAATACCCACAACCTACTTTCTGGCAGCGTCTGATGGGTAAGAAGGCTCCACAGCCTGTATTTACAGATGAGTATTTCCTCGACAAAGCAAAGCAGATGGCTGCTCTCGGTGCAGATATGATCACGCTGAAGGATATGTCGGGCTTGATCCCACCTCAGCGTATCTCTAAGCTCGTCAAGCTCTTCAAGCAACATATCAATCTGCCTGTTGACTTCCATACTCACTCTACGCCTGGTTATGGTTTGGCTTCGGTTTATGCAGCTATTGCAGCGGGAGTTGATGTTGTAGATACCAACTGCTGGTGGTTTGGTGGCGGTACAGGAGCACCTGCGTTGGAGTTGGTGTATATCTTCTGTAAGAAAATGGGCATCGAGGTCGGTGCTAATATGGAGGCTGTAGCCAAGATCAACGAGCAACTAAAGGTTATCCGCAAAGAGTTGGAGTTGTCGGTATTCGGCGTAGAGAAGCCACTCCACAAGCCTTTCGATCCACTTGCACCACTCTCAGCAGAAGTAGATGCATTGTTTAACGATGCGGTGAAGGCTGCTAAGGCAGAGGATTTCGATGCATTGCTTCAGTATAGTCAAGCTATCGAGGCTCACTTCGGATTCCCTGCTCCTAATGAGTTGGTACAGAAGGCTGAGATCCCCGGTGGTATGTATTCCAACATGGTTGCACAGCTCAAGCAGCTCAAGGCTGAGGATATTTTGCCACGCGCAATGGAGTTGATTCCATCAGTACGCCTTTCGGCAGGTTTGCCACCACTTGTAACTCCTACTTCTCAGATTGTAGGTGCTCAGGCTGTAAACTGCGCTTTGGACGAGAAGGCTGGTCGTGAGATGTACACCAACAAGAGTTCTCAGTTCGTAGGCTTGGTTAAGGGTGAATATGGTCACACGCCAGTAAAGATTGACCCAGAGTTCCGCTTCAAGATTTGTGGTGTGAGAGAGGAGATTCCATACGACACATCCAAATATACGATGCAGCCTAACCCTATCCTCGAAGAGGCAGGTGGCGTGAGGTTGGCAGAGAATGAGAAAGAGATGCTTTTGTTGGAGTTGTTCCCACTTGTAGCAAAGAACTATCTCACAAATGTCAAGAAAAAGGCATACGAGGCTAAGGTAGCTGCCGAGCAAGCAGAGCAGGAGAAGGTAAAAGCTACTGAGCAGGCTAAGGCAGCCGAGGCTAAAAAGGCTGCAGAAGCAGCCAAAGTGGTAGCTCAGCCTATCACAGGCAATGTTGTGGAGGCTCCACTGCCAGGTCGCATTCTTGAGATACTTGTCAAGGTTGGCGATGAGGTCAAGATCGGACAAGCGGTTGTTGTTTTGGAGGCGATGAAGATGGAGAACTCTATCACTTCGAACTACCACGGCAAGGTTAAGCAGATCCTGATTTCGGAAGGTGAGGCAGTTGCAGCTAATGCAGCAATGATCGAGATCGAATAACAGACGAAAATAACAATAAAATAAATCCTCGGAAATTTCCGAGGATTTATTTTATTGCATTATGGGCAACTCAACCCTTGAAGAGTGTTGCGAGTCGTGAAAAATCTTAACTTGACAAGAAATAAAATCCGAAGCACCAGCCTTATATGGATTGATAAATTGCTGAGGATTCATATCAAATAGTGGAAACCACGAACTCTGTACCTGCACCTTGATTCTATGCCCTGCCATAAAAGTGTGAGCGACATCCACCAAAGAGATAGTCACCTCTTCTATCTTTTCGGGTGTAAAAGCTACGGGATCAGCGAGACTCTTACGATAACGACCACGAAGGATATCTCCTCGCACCAACATTTCATATTCGCCCTCAGGACCTACATCAATAACCTTAACTACAAAATCGGCATCAGTCGAGGAGATTGAAGCGAAAAGATGAGCCTTAATAGCACCAGCCACCGTTACATCTTCTTCCAAAGGTGCCGACACAAACTCCAGCACATCATCCCTACCCTGCAAAAAACTCTGCGAAGCGACCATATACTCTGCGGCACGCGCTCCATCGACATTGTGATAATATGGAATGGGATTTTTGGGGTCAGATGTGTATGATGAGTAGGAGTCTGCAAAATATGGTTTATCCTTAGACAAAACGCCTTCTTCGGCAAGATAAAGAGTCTGGATTGTATCTCCTGACGCACGCCAATCATCCATCTCGCGCCAACAATTTTCCCCGCCAAAGAATATCAATCTGCCCGCTTCCGAGACTCCACCATCACCCGAATCACGCAAAAACTTCTCGAAGAACGGAAACTCCACCTCATCGCGATAAAACACCGACAACGAATCCTCGCTAAAGGTCACATCTCCAAGCGAGTTTGCCGCACCATTGCCACGCCACGCACCGTGCGACCATGGACCAACGACAAGGCGACAATCGGAATCGGGATTTACTTTTCGCATAGTGTGATACGCAGTCCAAGTGCCATAGCTATCCTCGGCATCATACATTCCACCAACCAATAGCATAGGCACCTCTCCACGCTGCAAGGATTCCACAGCCTTACGAGCCGAGCGACTTTGCCACCAAGCGTCATAATCGGGATGATTGACCATATCATCCCAAAAAGGAACGCGACCTGAGAGCTGGGAGGTTATATCAGATATGCGATTATTCATATAAAAGTCCCAACTTCGCCCCTTTACCAAGGACTCAAACACAGCTCTTTCAGCAGAGGGTTTTTCGCGTGTAGCTAAGCCGAAATTTGGGAGAAATGAGACTGCATCCATAAGCGCGAATGCTCCATTATGATGAAAATCATCGCCCACAAACCAATCAAAAACGGGTGCTTGCGGAGAGACAGCCTTGATGGCAGGGTGCGCACTTGCCGCAGCCATGATGGCGTAGAATCCATCGTAGGAACATCCATAGAATCCTACACGATGGTTGTGATTTTTGATTTTACGCAACAACCACTCCACGCTATCATAAGCATCGGTTGATTCATCCACGCCACCTTCAGCCCACGGGCGCACATTGACAAAATCGCCTTCACTCATATAACGACCTCGCACATCCTGAAAAACAAGGATATACCCTGCACGCAAATAATTCTCATAAATCTCCGCCAAAAGTCGATCCAACTGCTTTTTGCCATAAGGATGACATCCATAAGGGGTGCGAGTGAAAAGCACAGGATGCTTCGCGCGCTTATCCTTAGGAGCGAAGACTGCGGTATAGAGTTTCACGCCATCTCGCATCGGGATCATATACTCGGCTTTGGCGTAGTTTGCCTTAAGCCACTTGGCGTCAATTGCCTCCGCGGTCTGATCCTCCTTCTTACTCTTGGCAGGTTTAGCACATAAAGCCTCTGTCGCAAGAAAAACGAGCGAAAAAAGGAGTGTTATCGAAATGATATATCTCTTCATGGTTGCATTGCAAATTATTACTCACAAAGATACACATTTAACAAGATATATCAACTCGGAGCGTGAAGAAAAACGCGTTACTCAGATTTTATCGCCGCCCGCAGAATCCGCACCTTGCTCTGGTTGCTTGACATAAAGATTGGTGACATAGATGGTAAATATCGGGAAAAACATCATCCCCAACCCTGGCAACAGAACTGCCAAGACCTTACCGATAGTCGTTACGGGGAAGATTGCTGCACCGACAGTAGTCACGCCCATCCATGCCCACCACAAAGCATTCCCGAAACCATGCAACTTATCGTTTACCATCACTTCGTAATCGTAGAACATCAATGCTGCCAGATAGGTAAAACATACCACCGTAAATATATATGCCCAAAATATCCTACTAACTCCGCCTGCCACAAACCAACGTACGACAATCCCCATAGCTACAAATGCACGCAACAGAGGCAAAGCCGCCATCACCACACTCCAGCCGCGACCAAGCTCGACATCCATCCACCCCAAAATGTTAAGATAAGGGATCGAGAGCAAGAAAAACAGCAGATTAAACCAAAAATAACGGTCGGTATCATCGCTTGAGAGCATCGCCGAAGCAAAGTCAATCATAAATATCACACAAACTGCCAACTGCAACCACATATACCACTCAGAATAGCTAAGGTGATCGCCCGTCAAGACTTCGATTGAGACTCCTACTATCAAAGCTATACCTGCAATGAGGTTAATAGCTCCACTCAGACCTTTAAAATTACTCATATAGATACGTTTTTCGTTCAGTATCGCAAAAGCTGTGCCGCATATCCACGTGCAAAAAAGAGAATACTTTTGCCCACAGGAGAGAAACATGTGAAAAAAAAGTAAATTTTCTTAAAAATATTTTGCATGATTGAAAAATTGCTTTATCTTTGCACTCGCAATAACGCAATGGCGAGATAGCTCAGCTGGTCAGAGCGCATGATTCATAATCATGAGGTCGAGAGTTCAAGTCTCTCTCTCGCTACGAAGCAAAAGGATTTCTCGAGAAATCCTTTTTTCGTTTCAAGAGCTCGGGATGTAGCTCAGCCCGGTTAGAGTACACGTCTGGGGGGCGTGTGGCCGCAAGTTCGAATCTTGTCATCCCGACAAAAAAATCTGGAATCCACTCAGGATTCCAGATTTTTCTTTTTATGGGATTTAGCACCTACTTCTTCTTGAATAAATTACCGATACCCTTTACCAACTCTTTGGCTTTATCGACCTTGTCGGCTTGAGTGGATGTAGCGGTAGAGTCGGCAGGCTCACCACTTGACTCAGAGCTACCACCGCCGAGCAATTTATTGGCAAGGCTCTTGGTAGCCTCCTTGGCAGCTTGCTTAGCAAGACTCTCCATATCGATACCCACCTTAGGAGAAGAGAATGTACCTCCGATAGTCATATCCACCTCACCCAACTTAGCAACCTGACCAACAGACTGAGGGATAGCAATTTTACCCCTATAGTCGATAGTCTGATCCAAACCTGTAGAGCCCGAAAGATTCATCACATAATCACCTATCTTCAGAGCAAACGGCTTGGTTGTAACGCGACCATCCTTGATGGCGAAGTCGATTTTAAGATCCTTAACCTTAGTCTCCTTCAGGGCAGGTTTCTTCACGATAGTGGCAATCTGATCAATGATCTTCACGCCACTCAGACTCAAATCTTTAGTCGAGAGCGAGCCACTACCATTAAGACTCTGCAGCACAGGACTCATCTGCTGATCCAAATCGGTATCGACCTTAACGCTTCCCGAAAAATCGCCCTTAAGATTAGAGAAGATAGGAGCCAATTTCTGCACCATATCCAGATCGGTATAAGCCTGAGCAAACGAGATATTATTCAGCGCAAAGCCAGCATTCAGATGAGGCAATGCGCTACCCTGAGTAGCATAAGAGCCATTGACCACTACTCCACCGCCCATTGTGTTGAGCGAAAGATTTTGCATATCTACCTTGCCATCTTTAATAACAAGCAAACCCTTCAAATCAGAGAATGTCATCTTATCGAACAATACCTTATTGAAGTCTGCCTGCATACGGAAGTCTATATTCTCTGGCACTCGTATAGCACCACTCGACTCAGTCTCAGGCTGCGAAGTCTCTGCCTGCTCGGCTGGAGATGCTTGTTCTGAAGCACTATCCTCACTCATAAAATCGTTAAGGTTAAACATCTGGCTTGCCACATTGAGCGTACCTTTGAGAGTAGTGCCCTTAAACACGAAGCCGAGATAATTTTCGAAGCGGCTATCGAGCGTGATATCATTTTTACCGATATTTACCTTTGTCTGGCTCAGCTCCACATATCGTGGCGAGAAACTCAACACCGAACGCTGGATATCGACATCGGGCAGATCGGTCATATTGAGTTTCATATCGCTAAGCGTCACACTACCCGAAGCCTGCACTCTGTCATACTGCTCACTCTCCACATACGAAAGACGACCTGCAACGCTCATATCTGCATCAACAACTCCATTGAGCGAAATATCTTCCATCGGATAGACATCCTTGATCTTGCCCAGATCGAGCTTTCCCTGAGCTGCAAGGTTAAAGTCGGGATCGCTAACAGGAGTCTTGACATCTGCCTTAATAGAGAATGGATTGCCTGCCAGAGTGAAGTTGAATGGATTTACAACAACTGTGGTCGCATCGGCAGCACCACCAGGGTTGCTCACCTTAGCCACGATATTGATAGCATCGACACCTGCGGGCAAAGATGGGTAACGGAACATGGCATTATCCACCTTAAGATTCAGGTCAAACTGCGGAAGACTCTCGCCCTCCATACGACCTTTAGCATAGGCATTAAGTGTTGCCTTGCCATCGGTCTTAAGACCTGCGAAATCCTTAGCATAGATGGCAGGGATCAAAGAAAGAATCTCCTTAAAGCCAATCTCGTTGGTGTTGAGCTTAAGATCCATATCCATGCCGTTCTCGAGCATTGCCAACCAACCGTCAACAGAAGCCTCGATAGCATTGAGCTGCAGATGATTATCACGAAGCGTAAACTTCATATTCTTCAGGTCGGCATCTACATCCATATCAGCCTTGATCTCGGCACGATTGAGGAACGGAACGCCACCCATGCGGAAAGTTACGGCAGGAGTTTGAGCCTTGAGCCTGAGAGTTGTATTATCGCTTGTCATATCTCCCGAACAAGCAGCATCCAAATCTACCACCTCGGCATACATTGCGCCCATGCGATCATCATAGATGAGCGTCAGGTTATCTACGGTCAACTTCTTGAGCGAAATTTTAAAAGGAGCTGACTCCGTAGCCTCATCCTGAGCCTCTTCGACCTGATCGGTAGGTTTCATAATATCCCAATTCACCTGACCATCCTCCAAAACGATAGCCTTGAGGCGTGTATCATCTACCACAACCTTTGAAATCTCGTAGCCTTGATCGCCAAAAAGCGACATCAGATTCACCGCAGCAGTAAGTTCTCCAGCATAGACCAACGTATCCTGATCGAAAGAACCTACACCCTTGAGATAGAAATCGTTAAGAGAGACCGAAGCCTGCGGAAAATTCTTAATCAAACTGATATCAAGGCTCTCGAAATCAAACTGAGCGTTGAGCAATTTGTTTCCCTCGCTCTTAATCAAAGACTCTATCTTCCCCTTAAATGCCAATGGTGCAACCATCAGCACAACAAGAATCACGCACAGCGTAACGCTCGTAACTTTCACTAATTTTTTCATATATACTTATATATTATTTTACTCCTTACAAATATAACTAACAAAAGGGTTTTTCACAAGATTGCGCCGTACTATTTTTGGGTTTATTTGCATTAAACTTTACAAAATATTAATTTTGAGCAACAAAAATAGTTCCGACATGAAAAAGAGTTTTATTCTCTGCATCATTGCAACATCTATCTTTTGCGCTTGCAGCAAGAAAAACATAACAATCGAGTGGGATCAATCTTCGCTTAAGTTTGTAACTGCTGGAGGATATGCCCGCGTTCACGACATAGGTAATGGAGAGTTTGCACTGGTGTATGAAAGGGCGAGTGGAGCGTGGATTCGCCGCAGCAATGACAAATGCCAAACATGGAGCGAAGAAAAACTTGTAGCACGCGCCGAGGGATACAACTACGCCAACAGCGAAATTTTGCGTCTAAAAAGCGGGCGACTGCTTTATATGTGGAATGCACGCCCACGTGTGGATTCACTGCCCTATAAAATTATGGTAGCCATATCTGATGACGATGGTAAGAGCTGGGAGGAAAAGACACTCTATACGGCAAGTACCAAATTTCAAGATGGTTGTTGGGAGCCTGTAGCCATGCAACTCCCCGATGGAGAGATTCAGTTGTATTTTGCCAACGAGTTTCCTTATAAATCATCTTCAGAGCAGGAGATCAGCATGATGCGTTCGAAGGATAATGCCGAGAGTTGGAGCGAAGCCGAAAAGATATCATTCAGCACAAATAGCCGCGATGGTATGCCTGTGCCGATATATCTACCTCACAGCAAGGAGATAGCCGTAGCCATAGAAGACAATGGCATTAGAGGTCGTTTCAAGCCTGTGATTGTGCGCTCGGCGAATAATTGGAATGATGCTCCCGTTTTAAGATCTGACCTTAGACGTGAAGAGGCTCTAACGCCCGATTCTAAGGTTCATGATACGGTATATGCTGGTGCGCCATATCTGATCCGCTTGGGCAAAGATCACACCTTGCTTTCGGTTCAATCTACCGAAGGACGCAGCGGCACGAATGAGCGTAAAGCCAATATGCAGGTATATGTAGGTGACCGAGATGCTCGCAATTTTAGCAACCGTTCTACGCCTATGCCATCATTGCCACAAAACGGCAACGCACTTTGGAATTCCCTGTGTCAGATAGATGATCAAAGTGTGATAGCCATAATGTCGGTCGGTGGAGTAAAACAAGGCGGCATTTGGAGCGTAACAGGAAAGATAAAAGAGTTAGAATAAAGAAAAAGAATCCCGAAAGATAAGCGCATGATCTTTCGGAATTCTTATTATTCTTGAACTTTCACTATACCCTTTTTCGATTGTCCATCTACATAGATATAGAGAGGTTTATCAAACTCCACACATCTGAGATATTCGCCATCGAATATCGCCTTCTGCCCATCAAGTTGCTCCACATCCAACACACCATCGCCTGCCGAAGGATTGAGCGAGAGATAGCCCACTCCGAGCGAAGTTACGTTCTGGAAGAAATGAGTACCCTGACTTGACTCTATATTAAAATTAGGCAATGCCGACTCCACTATGACACGAGCCTGAGAGATATGAGCCCACTTCACTGGCACTCCCAAATTTGGATCAGACGATCCCCAACGACCCGTGCCGACCAAGACATACTCTTGAGAATCCTGCAACATACGCTTGTTTATCTCAAACAACTCATCGGCAATAGCTTGAGTCTTGAGCGAAGAGAAGGCATCGAATTTCATATACACCACTCGCCTAATATCGCGCATCAGACCCACGCCCAAAGCACTCTCCGAGAAGACTATTGCGCCCGAAGTATCGACCTTAGACCAATCGAGCTTGGCACTCTCCTCGTTGCGTATGATAGGACGGATTTGCAGAAGGTTGAAGACCTGCAGCTGCCCAGGCTCTACATCCATATTTACTGCAAATTCAATCTCAACAGGACAACGCATCTCCTCCTCACCCATTCGCAACATATCTTTGATGATGTCGGGCAATGGGAACGAGCCATATTTCAAGATGCGATTAAAAGTAATCACCCTGAAATAACGCGAAAGCGTAGGACTCTCGCTGATACGGCTGTTCAGATAGTCGTAATATGAACAGGTATATTTAGCATTACGGAATTTGGCGATTTTCGAAACAGGAATACGCTCGATATTGATCGCATCATCGGTCGAAGAACGGAAACGCGCTGGATCAAGGCTCATTGCCATAACCTCGGTCTGAGCATCTTGTATGGTCAGTTCCAAAGTAGAAGTTTGCAACGCCTTGTCGTATATGCAGGCGAAAAGCGTAAGCTCTTGCCACCATCCACCACAGCCTTACCCAAGCCCATCACGATATTGCACACACCATCTTCAGCCTTCTCATAGCCAAGCGGATAGAGATTCTGTGAGCGTGCCACGCCCGACAAGGTAGGGAAGAAATAGCCATCTTCCTCGGTACCGCACACCTCCTGAATCAAGACTGCCATCTTCTCCTCCGAAATAAGATTCTGAGAAGATTGGATATAGGCTCTCGATGAAGTATAATATACCGAAGCATAGACACTCTTAATGGCACGAACCAACATCCTGAGCATCTGATCATCATCCTCGCATCGAGGAATCATATAGGTAGAATAGATACCTGCAAATGGCTGATAATGCGAATCTTCAAGCTTAGAAGAAGATCGTATCGCCAGAGGCTTACGGCAAGTTTTGACAAAGACACTCAGTTTGTTATACAGATCAATCGGCAGCACCGAATTCAGGAATTCCGACAACACTGTATCATCATCCGCCTCCTGAGAAATAACATATTTAAGACCATTCAAGCGAATAAATTCATCAAAATAGTCGGTAGCTACAACCAGACTGCGAGGGATCATGATTCGCACATTTGGGTATTTGTAATAGTGATTGTACTTAGACAACATACTATTCATAAATGCCAAGCCTCGTGCCTTACCTCCGATAGAGCCTTCACCCAATCGGGCAAAACCGATAGCATCGCTATAGGTCTCCTCGTCAAACTGAGCGACAACACCCTGTCCGAGCATTGTGCGGTAATCCTTGAACATACCAACCAATGCGGCGCGGTGCTCAGCCGTAGAGTTAAAGTGGCTACTGTTGATGCTACGCAACACCTTTGCCAGAGGAAACATTCCTCGAGCATACAACCACTTAGACAGATGCATCTGCGAGAGGTGGTACTCCAACATATCATCAGGCACCGTAGCGATCAGCTCCTGCATCTGCGAAAGATCCTTAGCCTGACCCACTATCGTCCCACTTTCAAGATCGCGGAATACGAAGTCGCCAAAGCCGAACTCACGCAAGACAACATCTTGCAACTCCTGAAGCAGAGTCTGCGAAGATTTGGAGATAAATCCTGCACCGATCTGCTCTGCTACCGCCGCCAACGAGTTCTGCGAAGATTGCATCAACACGGGCATCCATGGGGTTTCGCTTTTAATTCGGCGGCAGATCTCGATTCCTGCCTCGGGGTTTTCATCCTCGCTATTGTCACCATGCTTCATCACAAGCCCGACATCGGAGATTACGCCCAACATATTACCCTTGTAGCGTTCATAGATACTCATTGCCTCCTCATAATTGGTCGCAAGTAAGACCTTTGGGCGGGCTCTTTTACGGTAGATCTGCTGCTGTTCGTTGTAGGCATCCTTCAGGAATTCACTATTCTGCAAAAGGATGATTTTATACAACTCAGGCAGATATGTAGAATAGAAACGAATTGAGTCCTCCACAAGCAAGATAGCCTGCACACCGCCCTCCAGGATATCAGACTCGGCGTTGAGCTTATCCTCCATGAGCTTGATGATGGCGATGATAAGATCGGTATTACCATGCCAACAAAAGATATTGTCGATGGCATCGCATTTCTGCTCATCAATCTGGCGATAGATCTCCTTCGAGAAGCTGGTGAGCAGCACCACAGGCAGCTTTGAATTAATCTGCTTAACCTTGCGGGCAAAATCGAAGACATTAGGCTCACCTACATTATACATGGTCAGCACAAAGTCGAAATCATTACGCTGGGCAAGCAACTCCAAAGCCTGAGAGGTTGACTCCACACGCGTAAGTGAAGGCGGATTACTCATATTAAGCTCCATATATTCACGATTGATCTGAGATTCGATATGACCGTCCTCTTCAAGTATATATCCATCGTACGTGCAACAGACCAGAAGTATCTTATGGATTCGGTGCTGCATAAAGTGGTGGTTGATCTGACTCTCGGGAGTTAAATACGCATAATCGTGCATGTGTGTAAATTTTTCTTAATACAAAAAACGCCATCTTCGGGCTAAAATCATACAAATATACGGAATCTTATGTTATTGAGGAATAAAATTACTAATTTTGTAGTATTAAAGTAACGACAAATTTTACCCAAAATGAAAGTAAATCCTCAAGAGAGAGCCACACGAGCCAAAGAGCTATTCCTCGAAGGTTATAATTGTGCACAATCTGTATTTTTGGCTTACGCCGATGTGGTCGGCATGGAATCGGAATTGGCGGCGACAATCTCTGCCCCATTTGGTGGTGGCATGGGACGTCTGAGGGAGGTATGTGGTGCTGTCAGTGGAATGACCATGGTAGCAGGTATGTTATACCCTAATTCTCAACCCAACGACACACCTCGCAAAAAGGCAACATACGCAGCTGTGCAAGATCTGGCAGAACGATTCCGAGCAGAGAATGGTTATATCGTGTGTCGCGAATTGCTCGGCTTGGCAACTCAGAAGGATAACCCCACTCCTTCGGAGCGCACTGAGGAGTATTACAAACGCCGCCCTTGCGCCGAGTATGTAGAGATAGCAGCTCGCATAGTGGGCGAAAAGATCAATTCGATGGAATAAAGAAAAATCTGGAGGCTTATCTCCGAAAAATAATAAATACCATGATAAAAAAACTTCTCATAATTATTGCAGTGCTTGCGACATTTTTGGTTGTAAGTTGTCAGAAGAGCGAGACTGACAACATCTCAACCAACGACAAAACCGAGCAACCATCAAACTGCATCTACTACACGACAAGTGATGGCAAAAAGCTTACCCCCAGCCAAACAGAAACTTCTTGTTTTGGTGCATCCCTCGTATCCAACACCTATGCGGATGGTCAGGGTGTACTTGTTTTTGACGATGCTGTCACTTCAATCGGCAATGAAGCATTCCGTAGTTGTTCAACTCTTGCGAGCATCTCTATTCCAAGCAGCGTCACTTTGATTGGAGATAAAGCATTCCGTTTTTGTTCAAGCCTTGCGAGCATCACCATTCCTAACGGCGTCACCACGATTGGAGAGGAAGCATTATCTATGTGTTCGATACTTAAGACTGTCGAGATTCCCAACAGCGTTACATCGATCGGAGATCAAGCATTCAGAAACTGTCCAAAACTCAGGAACATAACCATACCCAACGGTGTCACTTCAATTGGAAATCGCACATTCTTTCATTGTCCAAAACTTAAGAGCATCACTATTCCCGACAGTATTACTTCGATTGGAGAAATGGCATTCTATGGCTGTTTGAGTCTGGAGAGTGTCACTATTCCCCAAAGTGTTACCTCGATTGGCGAGGGAGCATTTGCCGCTTGTCCAAGTCTTACAGAATTTAGGGGCAAGTTTGCTTCGGATAATGGAAAATGCCTGATCGTTGATGGCGTGTTCCATGCCTTTGCTTCTACAGAACTCACAGAATACACCATACCCGACAATGTTACCTCAATCGGATATTGTGCATTCTATGGTTGTTCGAATCTTAAAAGAATCAATCTACCCGACAGCGTTACTTCGATTGAAAATGAAGCATTCAAAGAATGTTTGAACCTTACAGACATCAATATTCCTGACGGTGTTACATCAATTGGAGAAGCAGCATTCTTTTCATGTATTTAGAAGTCCCAAACAACCAAAACTATTCAGAAATAACCAAGTATAAACCTTTAATTATCAGTATATTCTAAAATTTAACACTTTCAGACTGCTTTTTGATGGTTCCCAAATTTCCACATATTTTTGAGACATATT
>JAFXLG010000025.1 GCA_017531305.1 Alistipes sp. | reverse complement strand
TGCAGATCTGGTTTTGGCATAGGCGGGATATTACGTAGGTTCAAGTTCGTGGAGTGCAACATAGGAGCAGAAGTGCGTTATCGGAGTGTATCGCCTGACTATGAAGTCTAATTCCGATAATTTCCGCCAGAGTGCAATTCAAGGCATAATGAAGCGTATCAAGGCAAAGGGTGCTGAGGTGATTATATATGAGCCTACGCTTGAAGATGGTACTACATTCTTCGGTAGTAAGGTAGTTAATGACCTCATAGAGTTTAAGAGTCGCTCTCAAGCGATCATCGCCAATCGCTACGATACAACATTGGATGATGTAAAGGATAAGGTTTATACACGTGATATTTTCCAAAGAGATTAATCTTATAAAACAATTATATGAAAGGAATCGTCCTCGCAGGTGGTAGTGGTACACGATTGTATCCTATCACAAAAGGCATTTCAAAGCAGTTAATGCCGATCTATGACAAACCGATGGTTTATTATCCGATTTCGGTATTGATGTTGGCAGGTATTCGTGAAATATTGATTATATCAACACCTCACGATCTGCCTGGTTTCAAACGCCTGCTTGGCGATGGTTCAGACTATGGTGTTCACTTTGAGTATGCTGAGCAGCCCTCGCCTGATGGTTTGGCGCAGGCATTCACTATCGGAGCTGATTTTATTGGTGATGATAGTGCATGTTTGGTGTTGGGAGATAACATCTTCCATGGCTCTGGCTTTACAGGCATGCTCAAGGAGGCTGTTCGCACAGCAGACGAGGAGCAGAAGGCTACCGTATTCGGCTACTGGGTAAATGATCCCGAGCGTTATGGCGTAGCAGAGTTTGACAAGAACGGCAATTGCTTAAGCATCGAGGAGAAGCCTGCTAATCCAAAATCTAACTATGCCGTTGTTGGTTTATATTTCTACCCCAACAAGGTGGTTGATGTAGCGGAGAATATCAAGCCATCAGCACGAGGTGAGTATGAGATTACGACTGTCAATCAGCAGTTCTTGGCAGATGGCGAGTTAAAGGTACAGACATTAGGTCGTGGCTTTGCGTGGCTTGATACAGGTACACACGATTCACTCTCGGAGGCATCGACTTATATTGAGGTGTTGGAAAAGCGTCAGGGCTTGAAGGTGGCATGTCTGGAGGGTATTGCCTACCGTCAGGGGTGGATCTCGGAGGAGCGTATGCGTGAGTTGGCTGAGCCAATGATCAAGAATCAGTATGGGCAGTACCTGTTGAAAGTTATTGATGAGGTAAAAGAGACAGGTAAACCTAATCTTGAATAACTATGGAAATAATAAACACAAAACTAAACGGAGTATTCATTATAGAACCAGACGTTTTTGGAGATGACAGAGGTTACTTCTATGAAAGCTTTAATGCTAATAAATTCAAGGAGAAAACTGGAATTGAAGTAAATTTTGTTCAAGACAACGAAAGTAAATCTAAATATGGAGTTGTCCGTGGTTTACATTTTCAGAAAGGGGATTATGCCCAAACGAAATTAGTCCATGTGGCTAAGGGGCGGATATTAGATATTGCCGTAGACATCCGTAAAGATTCTCCTACTTATGGAAAACATGTTGCTATTGAGTTGTCAGATGTAAACCATCGTCAATTATACATATCTAAAGGATTTGCGCATGGTTTTTCGGTTTTGAGCGAAGAGGCTATCTTCCAGTACAAATGTGACAATTATTATGCGCCTCAATCAGAAGGAGGGATTCTTTGGAATGATCCAACAATTGCTATTGATTGGCAAATTCCCATTACTGATATAGTTCTTTCTGAAAAGGATAAAAACCATCCATTATTAAAAGATCTATGCGAATACTAATCACAGGTGCCAACGGTCAGTTGGGGAATGAGATGCGCCGTTTGGGTGCGGTGTCACCAAATGAATATCTCTTTACGGATGTTGCCGAGCTCGATATCACAGACAAGGGGGCTGTGATAGAGTATGTAAAGGAGAACAAGGTTGATATTATCGTTAATTGCGCAGCCTATACAAATGTAGATAAGGCGGAGGACGATGAGGCTACGGCAGAGTTGATAAATGCTACGGCGGTTAGAAACCTCGCCGAGGCGATGAATGACGTTGATGGAACACTCTTCCATGTATCGACAGATTATGTCTTTGGCGCGGACGGTAATACTCCTCGTGCAGAGGATATGCCATTGAACCCATTGGGTGCTTATGGCAGAACAAAACTACATGGCGAGCAGGCTATTGCCGAGGTAGGGTGTAAGGCTATCATCATCCGCACAGCGTGGCTCTATTCGGAGTTTGGTAATAACTTCCTAAAGACAATGCTTCGCCTCACAGCTGAGAAGGAGTCATTGAACGTAGTATTCGATCAGGTAGGTACTCCAACATATGCTGGAGATTTGGCATTGGCTATCTTTTCGATCATCGAGGGTGATATATATAAAGGTAATGAAGGTGTATATCACTTCTCGAATGAGGGCGTCTGCTCATGGTACGACTTTGCACAAGAGATTGCATCGGCAATGCGTTATGACAAGTGCAAAATCAATCCATGCCACTCTAACGAGTTCCCATCGAAGGTTACACGTCCTCCATTCTCGGTGTTGGATAAGACCAAGATCAAAACAACATTCGGCATTGAGATTCCACACTGGCGTGACTCAATGCTTTACTGTCTGCAACGCCTTGCGCAGCAGCAACAATAATCTTTTATCACACTAAAAAGCATACAAACGATGAAAAATATATTAATCACAGGCGGTGCAGGTTTTATCGGTAGCCACGTAGTACGTCTTTTCGTAAATAAGTATCCAGAGTATAACATCATCAACCTCGATAAGCTCACCTACGCAGGTAATCTGGCAAACCTCAAGGATATTGAGAACAAGCCAAACTACACATTTGTGAAGGCTGACATCTGCGATTTCGAAACTATCTACGCTCTGTTCCAGCAGCACGATATTGATGGCGTTATACACCTTGCTGCCGAGAGTCACGTGGATCGCTCGATTAAGGATCCATTCACATTTGCTCGTACAAACGTGATGGGTACACTCTCGCTCCTGCAGGCAGCGAAGCTCTATTGGGAGTCAAAGCCTGAGAAGTGGGAGGGTAAGCGTTTCTACCATATCTCAACGGATGAAGTGTATGGTGCATTGGAGCTTACACATCCCGAGGGCGTAGAGCCTCCATTCACAACTACAGCCTCTTCGGAGGAGCATCACATGGCATACGGAAAGGATTTCTTCTACGAGACAACGAAGTATAATCCACACTCACCATATTCTGCATCGAAGGCTTCATCAGATCACTTCGTACGTGCTTACCATGATACTTATGGCATGCCAACGATTGTGACAAACTGCTCGAATAACTACGGTCCTTATCAGTTCCCTGAGAAGTTGATACCTTTATTTATAAATAATATACGTCAGGGCAAGCCTCTGCCCGTGTATGGTAAGGGTGAGAACGTAAGAGATTGGTTGTATGTTGTGGATCACGCGCGTGCTATAGATTTGATTTTCCACAAGGGTAAAATTGCCGACACATATAACATTGGCGGCTTCAACGAGTGGAAGAATATTGACCTTATCAAGGTTATCATTAAGACCGTAGATCGCCTGCTGGGCAACGAGGAAGGTAAGTCATTGAGTCTGATAACATACGTTACAGACCGTGCGGGTCACGACCTACGCTACGCTATCGACTCAACGAAGTTGCAGAAGGAACTCGGCTGGGAGCCTTCGCTACAATTTGAGGAGGGTATCGAGAAGACCGTTAAGTGGTACCTCGAAAATCAAGAGTGGATGGACAACATCACCTCGGGCGAGTATGAGAAATACTATGAGGAAATGTATAAGGAGAGGTAAACTATTAAACAATACTAAAATGTCAATTTTCAAAGACAAAGTCCTACTGATAACAGGCGGAACTGGTAGTTTTGGGAACGCTGTTCTACGTCGCTTTTTAGATAGCGACATTAAAGAAATTCGCATCTTTTCGCGAGATGAAAAAAAGCAGGATGACATGCGCCACCACCTTCAGGCTGCTTATCCAAAAGTGGCTCAGAAAGTGAAATTCTACATAGGAAACGTAAGAAACAGAGAATCTGTAGATGTAGCAATGAGAAATGTTGATTATGTTTTCGCCGCTGCTGCTCTCAAGCAGGTGCCATCATGCGAATTTTTCCCTATGGAAGCTACAATGACCAATGTCGTTGGAACAAACAATGTACTCTTGTCAGCAATCGAGCATGGTGTTAAAAATGTTGTGGTACTCTCTACAGACAAAGCTGCATATCCTATCAACGCAATGGGTATCTCAAAAGCTCTTATGGAGAAGGTGGCTATCGCTAAAGGTAGAGAACTAGGCGAAGGTGCTGGAACAACCATCTGCTGTACACGATATGGTAATGTTATGGCTTCACGCGGTTCTGTGATTCCATTATGGGTGGAGCAGATTATGGCAGGTAAGCCAATAACCATCACGGATCCTAACATGACTCGTTTTATGATGACTCTTGATGATGCAGTAGATCTTGTAATCTACGCATTCACGCACGGTCATAACGGTGATCTCTTCGTACAAAAAGCTCCTGCAGCAACCCTTGACGTTCTTGCTGAAGCACTCAAACAGATATACAGTAAGATGGATCCAGCCTATGGACAGACAGAGGTTAAAGTGATCGGCACTCGTCATGGTGAGAAACTTTACGAAACACTTGTCACTCGCGAGGAAATGGCAAAGGCAATTGACATGGGTAACTACTATCGCATACCTTGTGACAATCGAGATCTCAACTATGACAAGTTCTTCTCAGAGGGAAACGAAGATATGTCGAGAATAGAGGACTACCATTCTCACAACACTGGACGTCTCGATGTTGAAGGCATGAAAGAACAGCTCATGAGACTTCGTTTCATCCAAGAAGATTTAGGTCTTATTCCAAGAGCAAAAGCAAGAGATATCCGATCAGAGTAAAATATGAAGATCTTAGTAACTGGCGCAAAAGGCTTTGTCGGTAAAAACTTATGCGCTCAACTAAACAACATAAAGGAGGGTAAAGCTAAATGCTATGGAGACATCTCCATCTCAGAAGTCTTCGAATACGACATCGATTCAACTGAAGAGGAACTTGACCACTATTGTAGAAAATGTGACTTTGTTTTCAACCTTGCTGGAGTAAACCGTCCTCAGAACCAGGAAGACTTCATGAAAGGTAACTTCGGCTTTGCATCAGTGCTTCTTAACACTCTTAAGAAGTATAGCAACAATTGCCCTGTTATGATATCAAGTTCTATTCAAGCAACTCTTGCAGGACGGTTTGGTACTTCTGAATATGGGAAGAGTAAAAAAGCTGGAGAAGAACTCATGTTTGAATATAGCAAAGAGACGGGAGCTAAGGTGCTTGTATATCGTTTTCCTAACCTTTTTGGAAAGTGGTGTAGACCAAACTACAACTCAGCGATAGCTACATTCTGTAATAACATCGCTAATGATCTTCCAATTCAAGTCAACGATAGAAGTGTAAACATGGAACTGCTCTACATAGATGATCTTGTTGATGAAATGATCAACGCTATTAAAGGACAAGCTCATAGATGTGAATTCGAAGGCGTAGAAACAGTCCCTACGGAAGACGGAAGATACTGCTACTGTCCAATTACTCACAAGGCAACTCTCGGTGAAATTGTAGATTTAATCAATAGTTTTGCTGACCAGCCCAAGACTTTGACAATTCCTGAGATCCCTGAGAATTCTCTTGCAAAGAAACTATACAGCACATACTTGAGCTATCTTCCAAAAGAGAAGGTTGCATTCCCTTTGAAGATGAATGTTGATGATAGAGGTTCATTTACCGAACTGGTACATACACTTAACTGTGGTCAGGTAAGCATCAACATCAGCAAACCTGGTATTACTAAAGGTCAGCACTGGCACAACACCAAGTGGGAATTCTTCATCGTTGTAAGCGGTCATGGACTTATCCAGCAGCGAAGAATAGACTCTGATGAAGTTCTCAACTTCGAGGTAAGTGGCGACAAGATAGAAGCTGTACACATGCTTCCAGGATATACACACAATATCATTAACCTCTCTGAAACTGAAGATCTCGTTACTGTAATGTACTGCAACGAAATCTTCGACCCCAATAAACCAGACACATACTTTTTACCAGTAAAATAATGGATTTGAAAATTAACTATAATGACGTCCAGTTCAAAAACGATGGTCGTCTAAAGCTCTTGATAATAGTTGGCACAAGACCTGAAATCATTCGTCTAGCCGCTGTAATCAACAAGTGTCGTAAATACTTTGACTGTATTCTCGCGCACACAGGTCAGAATTACGACTATAACCTTAATGGAGTATTCTTCAAAGATCTTAAATTGGCAGACCCAGAAGTATATATGGATGCTGTTGGAGATGATCTTGGTTCAACCATGGGTAATATTATAAACGCATCATACAAACTGATGGTTCAGACAAAACCAGATGCTGTTCTTGTACTTGGTGACACTAATTCCTGCCTTTCTGTAATCGGAGCAAAGAGACTTCACATTCCAATCTTCCACATGGAAGCAGGTAATCGTTGTTTTGATGAGTGCTTACCAGAAGAGACCAACAGAAGAATCGTTGATATTATCTCGGATGTCAATATCTGTTATAGTGAGCATGCAAGAAGATATCTTAATGCAAGTAGTGTAGCTCCACAAAGAACTTATGTATCTGGTTCTCCAATGGCAGAAGTTCTTCACGAGAATTTGAAAGAAATTCAGGAATCAAATGTTCACAAGCGTCTTGGACTTGAGAAAGGAAAATATATTCTTCTTTCAGCACATCGTGAGGAAAACATTGACACCGAGAAAAACTTCATTTCTCTCTTTACAGCTATAAATAAAATGGCAGAAAAATATGATATGCCTATACTATATAGCTGCCATCCGCGTAGCCGTAATAGACTTGAAGCATCAGGCTTCCAACTTGACCCACGTGTTATCCGTCAGGAACCCCTAGGCTTCCACGATTACAACTGTCTTCAAATGAATGCATTTGCGGTAGTATCGGATTCAGGCACACTACCCGAGGAGAGTAGTTTCTTTACCTCTGTAGGACACTCATTCCCAGCAGTCTGCATACGTACCAGCACCGAGCGTCCTGAGGCATTAGACAAAGGGTGTTTTATTTTAGCAGGAATCAACGAGCACGATCTTCTTCAAGCCGTTGATGTAGCCGTAGAGATGGTAAAGAACGAGGACAATGGCATTCCTGTGCCAAACTATACAGATGAAAATGTCAGCACCAAGATTGTAAAGCTCATCCAAAGCTACACTGGAGTAGTTAACAAGATGGTTTGGAGGAAGGAGTAGCTATTTCACCAATAGGTAAACATTCGTAATACTATATCAGTCATTAATAGTTAATTACATTAAAGATTATTTTTATATTACCTTTTGGGAGGGTTATCAGGAATTAATAATGCAAACAAAGAAACTAGCAGTTATAGGAGCATCATATCTTCAGTTGCCATTAGTGAAGAAAGCAAAGGAGATGGGACTTGAAGTCCATTGTTTTGCATGGGCAGAAGGTGCTGTGTGCAAGGATTTGGTAGATTATTTCTATCCAATCTCAATAATTGAAAAGGAGGAGATATTGGCAGTTTGCAAAAAAGTAGGTATTGATGGTATATGCACCATAGCTTCAGATGTAGCAGCACCTACGGTAGCATACGTTGCTAATATGATGAATCTAGTAGGCAATAATTATGAAGCAGCTATTAGAGCTAATAATAAGTACCAGATGCGCGAAGCTTTCATGAAAGCTGGTGTACCTTGTCCTAAATTCATGATGGTTACCCCCGAAACTATTGATAGTTCGGAGGTAATAGATAGATTTAGCAAATTTCAGTACCCAATGATTATTAAACCATCTGACCGATCAGGATCTTTGGGCGTCACAAAAATTATTATGCCGTCCCAATTCTATCCAGCCGTAGAGTTTGCTATAGACAAGTCTTTCAAACATCAAGCAATGGTGGAAGAATTCATTGAAGGACGTGAGATAAGTGTTGAGTTCATTTCCTATAATGGTGTTCATTATCCTTTACAGATAACCGACAAGATAACAACAGAAGCTCCTCACTTTGTAGAATTGGAACACCATCAGCCGTCCACTCTTTCCACTGAAATGTTCACAACTATATACGATGTTACTAAGACAGCACTCAATGCTCTTGGACTTACCAACGGAGCTTCTCATGCAGAGTATAAGATAACAAATGAAGGTCGTATTGCTATTATGGAAATTGGTGGTCGTATGGGGGGCGATTTCATTGGGTCGGATTTAGTTCGCCTATCGACTGGTTATGACTTTGTTAAAGGTGTGATTGATGTAGCCCTTGGTGAGTTTGAGAAACCAGTCAAAACACTTAGTATGTGTTCAGGGGTTTATTTCCTTTGTAAAGAGACAGAATATCTTAAAGAAACAATAGAGAAATGGGAAAACAATCCCTTTTTGATTGAAGGTAAAATTACAGACACTGAACTCCATAATGTTACCTGTAGCGCAGATAGAAGTGGATATGCAATTTATCAAGCTGAAACAAAATATGTTTTAACATGAAAAAAGTGCTTATAATAGGTGCTGGTATCGGACAAACTAATATTGTTAAAACAGCTCGTAGAAAAGGCTGTCATGTAATAGTTGTGTCAATACAAGGTAATTACCCATGCATCACCTTGGCTGATGATTTTTTTGAATGTGATATATACGATAGAGATCGTATCGCTAAATTTGCTAAAGAGCATCATATTGATGCAGTAATATCAGATCAGAATGATTTAATGATGCCAACAGTTGCATATGTCGCAGAAAAACTCTCATTGCCAGGGAATACCCTTGAACAACAATTATCATATACGGATAAGAATAAGTTTAGAAGTATATGCGACAAAATTAATGTACCTGTACCCGAACACATTGCCGTGAATGTTAATACTATGCCTACTGATTTGAACATTCCCCTTCCGTGGATTATCAAACCAGCCGATTCGCAGAGCAGTATAGGTATTACCAAAATAACATCCTTAAACGAATTCTCTACAGCTGTAGAATTCGCTTTATCAAAATCTAAACGGAGAGAAGCAATTGTGGAGAATTTTTTTGTAGGGACAGAATTTGTGTGTGAAGGATTCGTATATAATGGGAGGTATTATAATTTGATGTTTGGAGATAGAAGATACTTCGATGGCACACTGCTTCCATGTCAAACCTTATTCCCAACTAATATATTGTCTCGATCAATTCAGAACCAAATAATTGAATGTGAGACTAAAATTGCAGCAGAGGTGAATCCATCTTTTGGTATCGTTCATTCTGAATACTTGGTAAATTTGAAGACTGGTGAATTTAGAATTATTGATACAGCATTACGAGGAGGTGGTGTATATATATCATCACATCTTGTACCATTAACAACCAATATTGATATCAATAGCATATTGATTGATTGCGCTCTTGGGGAAAATGTTAATATAGACGACTTGTTAAATTATATAAGGACTAAGTCTTCAGCATATATTTGCTTTAAGTTGCCTAGCGGCGTGGTACAATCGATAGCAGGTATTGATGAGATTAAGCAGCTACCAGATGTTCATAAATGTGATATTAATTTACATATTGGGCAGAAGATACACCCTATCAATAATAAAGGAGATCGGTTAGGTCCTATTATTATTTCTGGAAATAATAGAGATGAAATTGAAAGGAACATTAATTATATAAAATCTTTGCTCAAAATTAAAGTAAACAATGATCATAAAACAGACAGTGATGTCATATGGGACTAATATATTGCGTTTTTTAGGATTACTAATATGCATATTAACAATATCCTGCTCAAAAGATAATACACTCCAGATATCTGTCAACTCTGATGAAGGGATTTGGCTACAAGAGTTAACATCGCCAAAATATAACGGTCGAAAAACTGGAACAATAGAGTGTACAATGGCAAAAGATTATATAGTTGAAGAACTATATAAATTAGGATACACTCCTAAAGTACAGACTTTTAACTTTAAAGACTCTATTACTATGAATAATATCATAGTTGATATTCCAGGAGAAATTGACTCGCTTGTAATAATAGGTGCACACTACGATGGTGCAGTTGCTTCTAAGTATTATCAAGCAGCAACAGATAATGCGTCAGGGGTAGTTGCATTACTTTCAATAGCAAAGCATATAGGTCATTCTAAATTTCGAACAAAATTATGCTTTTGGGACGGAGAAGAATCAACTAGCAACTTGGTATTTAATGGCTCAAAATATTTTGTTAATTCAGAAGTTGACAAACATCGAATACGATGGTATTGCAATCTAGACTGTTGTGGCAGACTAAATGATGATATATATTTGTATTATTCTCAGTCTATCCAAGATCTGTGTAGCAATGCCTACGAATTAGTATCAACATATGACAACCCTAATTTTAATATTTTAAAGAAAATACAAAACAATAGAGGTTCTGATTATGTTCCATTTATGAATGCAGGAATTCCAATTTGGGGTTGGAACGATTGCAGTACATTAAAATTTAATCATACAATTGATGATAGACAAGATAAGGTATCGATTTCTAAAATTCAATATATCTCAACTATAACACTAAAAATGTTACAATTCTTATAACTTAAATGTATATATATAAATTGCTAAAGAGAATATTCTTTTGCAATTTTTATTCAATGGAAACAAATATAATTTATATAAAAAAATGAAAGAAAAGTATTATGTTGTAGCAAAATCTATTTATAGATGGAAGCTTGATAATTGGTTTGAAAACTGGTTAGGTTATTAAGCAGATAAAAGTGAGTTTTGGAAGAAACTATATGTGATGTATTACAGAATCTTTGATAATGCATATTACAATAATGGGTTATCGTACATATATAAAGAGATAGAAAGGCAGTATCCTAATTTACCTAATTTCCTTGTAGATAGAAGGGGTAAGAGATGGTTAAAACGAGATATGATTTATTCGCTACATAGATTTGGTATTAACTTTACCGAGTATTTTGTTCATAAATATTATTCTCTTAATGCTTTAGGTCGAGACCAAATAAACAATCTTCGCTTACAATATGGCTTTTGCGAACTAGTGAATGAACCAGAAGTGAGAGAATTATTCGACAACAAGGGAGCAACATATGAAAAATTCAAACCATTTTATAAAAGAGACTTGATAACCGTCAACTCTATTGAGGACTTACATATATTTGAAAGTTTTTTAGAACAGCATAATTCTTTTATATATAAACCCCTTAAAGGTGTTTGTGGGAAAGGTATAAAAATATATAAAGACATATATGCAGATCACAAAGTTTTATTTGATGATTTTCTTAAAAACGGTCCATATGTCATCGAGGAGTTAATAGAACAAGGAGAGGAGATGACATTGTTGCACCCTGAAAGCATCAATACATTAAGAATAGCAACCTTTAGAATTAAAGATGATGTAATAATATATGGGGCCGCAGTCAGAATGGGGACAGGTAGATCTATTGTTGATAATGCAGGTTCTGGTGGTATATTTTGTCATGTAAATCATGATTATGGCTTTATTGATACAAATGCTAAGGACTATCTAAATAACACATATGTGTATCACCCTGATACAGCCATTAGATTTATTGGCTTCAATATTCCCCAATGGGAAGAAGCAAAAGAACTTGTGATCTCAATGGCAAAAATAGTAAATGGTGCTACGGTAATTTCTTGGGATTTAGCATATAGTAAAAAAGGGTGGTGCATGGTTGAAGCTAATGATGTTGGAGGACAAAATATGATCCAAGGGAATGGAGTTTACAATAAGTATATATTACATAATCTCATGGATAAGTACTTTGATACTTGTCATGATAATTAATAATTTAATTTTGAGAATAATTTTATTGTGTATAATTTATGATACCATTTAACAAGCCATGCCTCACTGGTAAAGAGGCACATTACATGTATCAGGCAGTATATACTGGGAAGTTGTCTGGTAATGGATATTTCACAAAAAAGTGCCAGAACTTCTTCATGGATCGTTATGGTTTTAGGAAGTGTTTATTGACTACATCTGGTACAGATGCATTGGAAATGTGCGCCATGCTATGTGATTTGAAGCCAGGTGATGAGGTTATTGTACCTTCTTATACTTTTGTTTCCACTGCTCTTGCATTCCTACGCGAGGGTGCGACAGTAGTGTTTGCGGATTCTATGGATAGTAATCCTAACATGGATGCAGAAAAGTTAGAATCATTGATTACTCCTAAAACACGAGTTATTGCGCCAGTTCACTATGCAGGTGTAGCATGTGATATGGATGCCATCTTAGAAATTGCCGAGAAATACAACTTGATTGTCGTTGAGGATGCCGCTCAGGCCGTTGATTCATTCTACAAAGATAAGGCATTAGGTGGTGTGGGTCACCTTGGTGCATTCTCATTCCATGAGACAAAAAATATTACTGCAGGTGGTGAAGGTGGCCTACTGATAATCAATGATGAACGCTTTGTTCGCAGATCTGAAATTCTATGGGAAAAAGGAACCAATCGTGCAGAGTTCTTTCGAGGTGCAGTAAATAAGTACGGGTGGGTAGATATGGGGTCTTCGTTCCTCCCTGCCGAAATCAATGCGGCGTTCCTGTGGGCACAATTGGAAAACCTTGATGATATTCAGAGAAAACGTAAGAAACTTTGGGAACAGTATTTTGTTGGTCTTCAGACTTTAGCCGCAAATGGTAAAATTCGCCTACCTCAAATTCCATGTTATGCTACCAACAACGCTCATATGTTCTATATTGTTTGTCGTAATCTAGATGAACGTTCTGGCTTGATTCAATATTTGAAAGAAAATGGAGTGACCGCTCCCTTCCATTATCTCTCCCTGCACAAAAGCGATTATTATGTTAATCACATAGGTTCAACTTCAGATCTTCCATTTTGTGATATGTATGCAGATTGCTTGGTTCGTATGCCTATGTATTACGAATTAGAGCTAGAACAAGTGGATATGATTATTAGATTGATTAAGGAGTATTTCCTTAAGAAATAAGAACATCATGGCTTTAGATTCAAAACGCATAGCTAAAAATACAATATTTCTATATGCACGCCTTATCCTTGTATTGTGTGTGCAGTTGTACTCCTCTCGTGTTATATTAGATAAGCTAGGAGCAACAGATTACGGTCTTTACTATGTAGTATTTGGAGTTATTGGCTTACTCTCATTTCTTAACGGGACTTTAAGTTCAGGAACATCTCGTTTCATTACATTTGAACTCGGAAAGGGTGACAAAGATAGACTTCAAACGACATTTAGTACTACGTTAATCTCTCATATTCTTCTTGCAGGCATAATACTATTAGTAAGCGAAACCGCAGGAATATGGTACGCACACAATATAATGGTGGTGCCTGAAGGTAGAATGGATGCTGCAATGATAGTATTTCAGATATCTATTCTTAGCACCATGATAAGCATACTTCAAGTACCTTTCACATCCGTGATTATGGCACACGAAGAAATGAATATTTATGCATACCTTGGCATCTATGAAGCATGCGCTAAATTAGCAGTTGTTTTTTTTATCGCACATACGTCTTTTGATAAATTGGTTTTCTTTGCTACTTTGCAGTGTATCGTAGTCTTATCCGTATTCTTTTTTTACATCTGGTATAGTAAAAAAAGATTTGAGGAGGTTACCCTTAAGAGGTATTTCAACAAAGATATTTTTATATCTATCATAAAATTTTCTGGCTGGAACATCATTGCCAATCTCAGCAATACATTGATGAGACAGGGTGTTATTATGTTATTTAACATATTCTTTACTCCTGTGGTTGTTGCTGCTCAGGCATTATCTAACCAGATCTCAGCGGCATTGATGCAATTTGTTAATAATGTTAGACAAGCTGTGAATCCGCAGGTTATTAAACTATACGCAGATAAGCAGTATAAAGAATCTCAACAACTTACATTCATGTCTGCTGAATATATCTTCTATCTGTTGCTATTATTAGGAGTACCAAGCATTATGGTGATGCCAACATTGCTGGATTTATGGTTAGTTGATGTACCTGAATACTCTGTTGCTTTTGCCCAATTGATTATTGTTCAGGATATTTTAGGAAACTTCAGTGCAGCATTTTATGCACCAATGTTAGCAGCAAACAAACTCTCTAAGAATTCCATTGCATCTGTTTTTCTTTGTATTTCCCAGTTTGCACTATTATGGATTTTGTTCGCACAAGGATTAGGTCCTTTATGGGCTCGTTACATGGCTCTGTTATCTTGCGTAATTTTTAGCTTTATAGTAAAGCCGTACATCCTATGGAAAGATATTGATTATGAATTAAAAGATATATACAAATGCATTTGGCAGTGTATGAAAATAATGCTAAGTGTTATTGCCTTGTGTGTAGGTATTTATCTTTTAATTCCTCAAGATTCACTACTCGATACATTGCTTGTGGTTGTGTTGTCAGTAATATCTGTTGCTTGTACTGTTTTAGTATTTATGGATAAAGTTAAGAAAAATAATTTGAAGATTATAATTATAAAAAAAATAAAAAAAGTTGATTTTTAAATTCAATTACTATCATACATCTCACACTATTGTCTAATGAAATTTTGGACTTAAAATCAATTAATTATAGTAAATAATAAGTTTTATTGGTAAGTAAGTCTAAACCGACCATATACTCAATTTTAATAAAATAAATTGTTTCCCCTACTATATCACTATTATTTCGTATATGATATTACATTTAGTACCTGATGAAAAAGTCGTCCCACGTGCGATTGAACAATTTGAACAAGCAAATCCTAACAAAAATATATTCATCTGTTTTAAAAATAAGAAGACACAAGGAAAATTTGTTAACGAATCAAATAAAGTATTTTATAATCATAGTTTTCGGGCTAATGAGATAAAATTTCACCAAGTCAGACTGGTATGTATTCACTTTCTAGATGAAATAAAATTAAGTTATTATTACAAGCATGGTCTAAATAATAAAACCACCTTACTTATTCCATGGGGAGCTGATTTATATAACACTTTTTTATATAATAGGGGGTTTAAAATCTATTCTGAAAACAATAGTTTTTTTCTTAGCGATGTGAAATATCACACCTTAGGCATGCCTCTTTTAGTAAAACCTTTTGTTAAGTTCGCTAAAATTATGAGGGAATATGTGCAAAATTATAAGAAAAAAAAGGTCGATAGGATAATAGAAAATTTCTTAACAAATGATTTAGATTATTTGATGGCTTCTGAAAGTTTCCGCAATAGGTTAAGTAACCATGTAAAGATGAAAAAGTTAAGGGGCTTAGTAAGATATACATATTACCCTATTGAAACCACTTTAGGTGAATTAGATGGCTTGTGGTGTAAGGGGAATAATATAATGATTGGAAACTCTGCTAGTTTTACTAATAATCATGAATACATTTATGAATATATACATAATCTCGATCTTAGTAATAACACTATTACTCTTCCGATGAATTATGGAGGCAATGAGGCATATATTGGAATTGTGCGTGATAAATTCGTTTCTTTGCCTAAATGTTCAATATTAGAAGATTTTTTACCTTTAAAAGAATATAATAAGTTGATGCTTGAAACATCTACATTCGTCTATGGTCATTTTAGAGGTGAGGCTATGGGCAATATCCTAATAGCACTTTATCTAGGTGGCAAAGTATATATGTCTAAGAATAGTCCGTCATATAATAATCTACAAAGAATGGGGTTTATAATTTTTAAATTGGAAGAAATTCAAGAAACTTTTAATTATAGGTTAACAAATGATGAGAAAATAAATAATAGAACCATTGCTCTAGCTAATTATTCTACAGAAAAGAATAGAGAAAATATACGTATTATTTGTAATTTGTCATAGTTGATTTTACAAGAACAATGGAATATCTCATAACCATATTGTTAATAGCATACGGCATAATACAATATGATATGCGTCATATTGAGAATAAGAAAAGTAGGAATCTCTTTAATTTAATATGTTGTATATTTATTGTATTATCATCAATCGCATATCATATTGGAACGGATGCTTATGCATATTTAAAAGAGTTTGACAAGTATATTATTCTAAGTGACATAGATACAAAGTATCTATTATCTTTTAGCAGGTATCAGCCAGGATGGGTTCTTTTTCAAGTTTTAAGTAAATCCATTATACCATCGTATTATTTCATGAAGTTACTATATGCTTCATTTATTAATATTATAATATGCAATTTCATTAGATCAAATACAAAATATGTATTTACTGGGTTGCTCTTGTATGGAGTAATACTATATCTATTCTTTAATTTTGAGATTTACCGCCAAGCAATGGCTGTTGCAATATTCTTATTTTCGCTTAAATTTTTTAATGCTAGGAAATGGATAAAATATATTATAAGTGTCGGTTGTGCTTTTCTTTTTCACTCATCTGCTCTGATATTATTACTTGTTCCTTTTTTTAAATTTAAGCTACACAAACAACAATTAATAATATCAATAGCTTTAGCAATTGGGGTATTCGCGATAAAAGACCTTACCTTAAATTACGTGCAATCTTTTTTTTCCTTAGGACTTATGCCTATAGGGTCAGGAAGTGATCTTATAGAATATTATATGAATTCTGATAGATATGGAGATTCTGGATTTTCAATCAGCAATTTGATATATTATTGTTTCTATGTTATTTTCCCTCTATTTTCTATTTACTATTTTAATAATAAAGGATATGAAGTTAAATATCAAGGTTTAATTGTATTTTCATGTTTGATTTATCTCATAAGTCAGATAATTCCAATATTTTTTAGATTAAATCAGTATTTCCAAGTTATTAATATTTTATTCTATGTTGACATCATAATGGTATTACCGCAGATACTATTTAAAAGGAATCGGAAATTAGTATCTACGACAATATGTGTGTGCTTTATTTATTTTTTCAGTGGAACATATTTCCAAGAAATTGGAAATATGAGATATAAGAGTGGTGTGAGGTATTATCCTTATTATTCTATTATTACTGAGCAGACTAGTCCTGCGAGAGAAGAAATTTTTAACAATATTTCATACTAATCAATTATATATTATGAAAAAACTAATATACATAGCTTCGGCACCTATTGATTTCGCGAAGCTTGATGGTGTTGCTAAAAAAATTCTAGATCAGTGCAATGCCTTTTATAAGGCAGGGTTTGACGTTGACATAATATATCGTACAGGACAATCAATACTTTTATATAATATAGAGAGTAAAATCTCAAAATATTTAAGAAAAGGAAGATCTTATTTAGATGTGCTTATCACAGCAAAAAAACTTGTAGGTGAATATGGGAGTGTATATGTCCGATACCCAAAATCTGAGCACTTCTTAATATCTCTAATGAAGGGGTTCAAAAAGTTTGGCGCAAAAATTGTCATTGAAATACCTACGTTCCCTTACCATAAAGAGGGTATACACTCTTTGAAAGGACGAATTATTGCTTATCTAGACAAATTCTTCAGAAACCAACTTCATAAATATGTTGATAGAATTTGTACATATTCCGCAGATGATGAGATCTTTGGTATAAAAACAATTAGGACTATAAATGGAATCGATTTTTCTCGATTTATTCCTGATCTAACGCCTGTAGATTCAAATGAGATTAATCTAATTGCAGTTTCTTCAATGTATATTGTACATGGCTATGACCGATTAATCGAAGGTATGTATAACTACTATAAGGAAGGAGGAGACAGACGGATACATCTCCATATTATTGGGGAGGGAGATGTTGATGAAGACTATAAGGCATTAGTAGCTAATAGAGGATTATGCAGTCATGTTACTTTCTATGGGAAGAAATTTGGAGAAGATTTAAATGCTTTGTATAAACAGCAACATATGGGCGTTAATTCATTAGCAATTCACAGGCAGGATCTTACGCAAGAAAGTACTCTTAAAACAAAAGAGTATGCAGCGATGGGCTTCCAATAATTTCCTCTTCATATGTAGATGCATTCTCAAAATCAGGCAATCGTAAATATGTTTTCACTATTCCTCCTGATGAGACACCTATCAATGTTAAATCATTAATTGGGTTTGTAGATTCACTATATAATGAGAATAACATAGATAAATTACGCAACGCTATAAGAAATGAAGGTAAAAGAACATGTGATATGATAAATACTTTAAAACCAGTTATAGATTTCTACAATGAAGAAGAGATTTAAAATTTTATTTAGAAAATTCATTTTTAAGTATTTTGAACGCTTTACTAATCCCTACTATTTTTCTGATACACTGAGGTTAGAAGGTTTTGACATTGGGGGGGGGTCGATTTTCTACTCCCCAAAAACTATGAGTATAGATAGAGAACGTCCATGGATGCTTAAGATAGGGAAATATTGTAAAATTACTAAAGGTGTAACAATTCTTACTCATGACTATAGCCGTTCTGTATTAAGACGAAAGTATGGTGAATTTATAGGAGAGGCTGGTGTTACAAAGATTGGGGATAATGTCTTTATTGGTATGCATTCAATTATCCTTATGGGAACTCATATTGGAAGTAATTCGATTGTTGGAGCAGGAAGTGTTGTTAAGGGTAATTTCCCAGATAATGTGGTTATTGCAGGAAATCCAGCTAGAGTTATTTGTACTCTTGATGAATATTTAACAAAAAGAAAAGCTCGCACATTAAAGGAAGCAAAAATATATATTGAAAGTTTCAAAGATAAATATGGATATTATCCAGACTCTAAACACTGCGGACCTTTCTTTGCGTTGTATGAAGATCGAGACGCGTTTGATTATGAAAATGATCCAAGATTATTTTGCAATGGAGATAATCATAATGAAATAGTAGAAGATTTTAAACGTTCTAAACCTATATTTAGCAACTATAATTATTTCATTGATGCTATAAAAGATAGTTAATATATCTAGTAAAAAATTTATTTTCATAATGACAATAGTTTTTTTCTCTAACTTCATAAACCATCATCAAAAACCAGTAGCTGATGAATTGTATAGAATAACAGGTGGTAATTATACATTTGTTGAAGTTAATCCTATGTATGATTGGCTAAAGAGGGGTGGTTATTCAGACTTTTCTCATTTACCATACGTTTTACGAGCATGGGAAAGTGAAGAAAATCGAAAGAAGGCTGAAGAATTAGCTATAAGTTCAGATGTTGCTCTATTTGGTGGACATGAAGTGATTGATTATGCAATTCTTCGTTCTCGTTCTACTAACAAAATTTCTTTTGTAGTGGGAGAAAGATGGCTAAAAAAGGGGTGGATAAACTTATTCTCTCCAAGATTGTTAAAATTTCAATGGTACTATCATACTCTATTTCATGAGAAGCCATTTTACCGTCTCTGCTCAAGTGCTTTTGCAGCTAACGATGAGTATAAAATGTTTTCATTCAAAGATCGTTGTTACAAATGGGGATATTTTACAAGAGTAGATACACCAATAAGTCAACAAGAAGTTAAGGTTACACAAGACTTTTCTTCCTCAGATGTCGTGCCAATTATGTGGTGTTCTAGATTCCTGAAGTGGAAACATCCTGAACTCCCTATACTAATGGCAGAAAGATTAAAGAGAAAAGGATATCATTTTTCCCTTGATATGTATGGTAGTGGTATACTCTATGATCGAGCCATTACTTTAGCTAAGAAGTATGCTGTTGACAATATCGTTCGGTTTTGCGGGAATATACCTAATGATGAAATACTTGCAGCAATGAGAAACCATGACATATTCCTTTTTACGTCTGACCAAAATGAGGGATGGGGAGCTGTTGCCAATGAAGCAATGAGTAATGGATGTGTATTAGTCGGTTCTGATGCTATTGGTTCAACTCAATATTTAGTTAATGATAAAGTAAATGGGTTACTATTCAAGAGTGCCAACAAAAGATCAGGATTTACAAAATTGGGTATAAAAGTAGATAGTAAAGCGTTAGATTCTTTAACAGAAAAGGTAGAGTGGTTACTCAATCATCCGTTAGAGCGGAAACAAATAGCTATTGCAGCATATAACAATATGAAAAATGTGTGGTCTCCTAAAAATGCAGCTAATAATCTAATATCACTTATAGAGAATTTGCAAAAAGGTAGAGATACCTTAATCGAGGTAGGTCCTTGCTCCAAAGCTTTTCCTCTGTAATTATTTTATAGTCATATGCCTACATTACTTCAAATAAACGTAACAGCTAACTGGGGATCTACAGGGAAGATTGCAGAGCAGATTGGTGTGCTAGCTCAACAACATGGATGGGAGTCCTATATTGCGTATGGGCGAAACATAAATTCCTCAAATAACAAGATAATTCGTATAGGTTGTAAGATAAGCCCATATTTACATTTTGTAGAACAACGTATTTTTGATAATGAAGGATTATGTTCACGCCTAGAGACAAAGAGGTTAATTCGTCAAATTAAACGAATAAATCCTGACATTATTAATCTTCATAATATTCATGATCATTACCTAAACTTCAAACTCTTGTTTGAGTATCTAAATGAAACAAACATAAAAGTTGTTTGGACATTCCATGATTGTTGGGCTATCACAGGTCATTGTATGCACTTTATAACCAAAAACTGTTATAGATGGAAGACTGGATGTTACGATTGCCCAATGAAAGGAGAATATCCTAGAAATCTTTTGGATCGATCAAAACATAATTGGCATCTAAAGAAACAATTGTTTGCTCATAACAAAAATTTAACTATAGTAGCATGCTCGGATTGGTTAGCCAACTTTATTCGCGAATCATATCTTAAAGATAAACGTTTAGAAGTTATTCATAATGGCTGTGATACAAAACTTTTTACTCCTCTGCCAAGGCAACAAAGCAATAAATTTCGCATAATAGCTGTTTCTAATGTATGGCATCCAAATAAAGGTGAATTAGATATCTATAAACTAAGGACGATGCTTCCTGAGGATGAATATGAAATAATAATGGTTGGTCTATCAGCAGAACAAATAAAAAAACTTCCTATGGGGATCAAAGGGATTCAGCGTACACAGAATGTACAAGAATTAGCTCAGCTATATTCCGATTCAGATGTGTTGATTAATCCTACGTATGAAGACAATTTCCCAACTGTAAATATAGAGGCTCTTGCTTGTGGCACCCCTGTGATTACCTACAGAACAGGAGGATCTCCTGAGGCTGTAGATGAATTAACGGGAGTTGTTATTGAACAAGGGAATATTACCGTTTTATGTGATAAAATAAAGGAATTCAAAACCTCACAATTTAAAGAAAATCACACAAATGACTGCAGAATGCGTGTTTTGTCTATATTTAACAAGGAAATATTTTCTAGTAAATATATTGATTTATATGAAAGTATTTTAGAATAGGTAGTGTTAATCGTTGATTGGTATGAAAAAACTTAAAATTCTTATACATAGTTTGATCTTTAGCCCTGATGGGGTTAGCACAGCATACCTATATAATGATATTGCTTTGGCTTTTCAAAAGAGAGGTTATGATGTAGTAGTGCTGAGTACGACTCCTCACTTTAATGTTGTGCAGGAACAGTTGGCAGAGCAGCCTATGAAATGGGGTATATGGGGTTTATTCAAGAAAAGTTGTTATAAGGGTATTGAAGTATATCACGTTCCACAAAAAAAATTCAAGAGTACTTTGCTTCGATTGATCGGGTTCATTTACTGGCACATTGTTAGTTTTTTTGTAGGCATGAGTATCAAGAATGTAGATGTAATACTTAGTCCGTCACCCCCTCTTACCATTGGTCTTCTGAATTTATGGCTTGCCAAGATTAAGGGTTGTAAAGTTGTGTATAATGTACAGGAGATTTATCCTGATATCTTAGGAAAGAAAGAGGGCTTAATATATAATATACTTAGTAAACTGGAACGTAAGGTATATAATATCAGTGATGCAGTTACTACCATAGACCAGGTATTCTATGACACGATAGTCGGTCGTTTCAAGGAGCCAAAGCAATTACATATCATTCCAAATTTTGTGGATACGGATCTATATCGTTCAGGAGTAAGTTCTACGGAATTGGATAAGTCATTATTCCCTGATACGGATAGTATCAAATTGCTATATGCTGGGAACATTGGGTTTGCTCAGGATTGGGAACCGCTAATACGTTTGGCAGAGAAAACAAAGGACTTGAATGTAGAGTACTTCCTAATTGGTGAGGGTGTACGAAAGAGTTATGTGGAAGAAAAAAAGAAAGAACTAGAATTAGATAAACTCCATGTACTTCCTTACCAACCGAGACATCTGATGCCAGCTATCCTTGCCTATAGTGATGTTCAGTACATTTTTATGACTCCAGAAATGGAAGGAATGGGCTTTCCATCTAAGGTGTACACAATAATGGCATGTGGTCGTCCTCTAGTCGTATGTTCAGGAAAGAATACACCTATAGTAAACTTCCTTAGTCATGTAGAATGTGCCAAACTGGTTACAACCCATGACTTGGAGGAGAAAACAGATGAGATAGCTGCATGGTTGCGTTCGATGACTCGGGAGCAACTTCGAGAGATGGGAATAAAAGGGGAAAGTGTAATAAAGGCTCAATATACCAAGGAAATCGTTACTGCCCAATATGTGGAGTTGTGTGAATCGTTATTGAAATAATAGATTATGAAGATACTAATTACAGGAATCCACGGTTTTGTAGGCTCCAATCTTGTGGAATACTTAAAGAAGGAAAATGTAATTTACGGAATAGATATTGTAGCGCAAAAAAAAGATGGGGTCGTAAAAACGTTTTCATGGGATGATATCGATGCTGATATTGTCCCAGAGATTGATGCGATTATTCATTTAGCAGGTAAGGCGCATGACACTAAAAACAAATCTGCAGCTGATGTATATTTTAAAGTAAACACAGGATTGACTCAAAAGATTTTTGATTATTTCTTGGTTTCTGGGGCTTCTAAATTTGTTTTCTTTAGTACAGCTAAGGCTGCAGCTGATAAAGTTGAAGGGATATTGACTGAAGATATTATACCGAATCCTGTAGGACCTTATGGCGAAAGCAAGATTAAAGCAGAAGAATATATACTTTGTAAAGAGCGACCTATTAATAAGCATATATACATATTCCGTCCTTGTATGATACATGGACCAGGAAATAAAGGAAATCTTAATCTTCTATATTCAGTAGTAAGACGAGGTATTCCTTGGCCTTTGGGAGCTTTCGAAAATAAACGTACATTCACCTCTATTGAGAATATGTGTTTCGCAGTAAATGGTGTACTGACAAAAAATATTCCTTCAGGTATCTACAATATGGGAGATGATGAGGCTCTATCTACAAATGAATTAATAGAGGAAATTTGTAAATCACTTGGGAAAAAAGTTCGCATCTGGAGATTCCCCAAATGCCTAATGACAAGTATTGCTAAAATTGGAGGATGGTTACACCTCCCGCTTAACCCAGACCGCATGCAAAAGTTAACAGAGAATTATGTTGCTTCTAACGAAAAAATTAAGATTGCACTTGGTATTACAAAAATGCCAATAGACGCAAAAATAGGTCTGCAGAAAACCTTAGAGAGTTTTAAATAATTAAGAAAATGACATATATACTTATACTAATTCTACTATTAGTTGTAGAACTTTTATATTTTAAGTTAGCAGATCATTTCAACATTATCGATAAGCCTAACGAGAGATCGTCTCATTCATCAATTGTATTGCGTGGTGGTGGGGTGATTTTCGGTCTATCAATGATAGCTTGGGCAATATTGATGTTGACTAAAGGGGACACAAATACCACTATTTCCTATCTTCCTTTCTTATGCGGTTTGATGCTTGTTGCGGGTATAAGTTTTTGGGATGACGTAAAGTCATTACCAGATTCTGTACGTTTGGCAGTACAATTTACAGCTATGGCGCTAATGTTCTGGAGCATGGGAATCATGCATTGGAATATGTGGTGGATAGTGATTATTGCATTAATTGTGTGTGTAGGAGCTACAAACGTAATCAACTTTATGGATGGTATAAATGGTATTACTGCCGGATACGCACTAGCTGTGGTAGTACCACTGATGATTCTAAATGAGCATCTTAAATATATTGAAACCTCATATCTTGTAGTTGCCGCCCTCGGTTTATTGGTCTTTTGTTTGTTTAATTTCCGACCAAAGGGTAAAGCTAAATGTTTTGCTGGAGATGTAGGAAGTATATCCATTGCGTTTATTCTGCTGTTCGCTATTGGTCGATTGATAGTATTAACTCAAGATGTAACTTATCTCATACTATTGTTAGTTTATGGTGTAGATGGATGTTTGACTATTTGTCATCGCATTTTATTACATGAAAATCTTGGTGAGGCACACAGAAAGCACGCATATCAATTAATGGCTAACGAACTTAAAATTGGGCATGTAAAGGTTTCTTTATTATATATGGGAATGCAGATGATTGTTTCTTTGGGATTTATATATATTTGTCCTGATACTATTTTAGCTCATTGGATATATCTTGGTGTGGCAATAGTTGTGCTTGGAATAGCATATATACTATTCAAAAAGAAATACTATCATTTGCATGAAGAATATTTGGCTTCGTTAAATAAATAATCAAAATGATTGAAATCAACCAAGAATTAATTGAGGCTCTATTTGCCAAAGCTGAAGAGAGTGAGCGTAGGCGTATGAATTATGATCTGCGCACGAATTCCGAAGATGGAGGACAGCGCATGCTGAATGCATTGCTACCAGGAACAGAAGTCCCAATACATAGACATCCAATGAGTAATGAAAATGTACTTGTATTAAAGGGTTGTCTTGATGAGATTATATATAATGAAAATGGGGTAGAAGTTGAACGTATCCATCTTTGTCCTTCGGAAGGTAATTTCGGATGTGTCGTACCTCAAGGAGCATGGCATACTATCGAAGTATTTGAGCCATCGGTAATATACGAAGCTAAGGATGGGAAATATGGTGAAGATGGGAGTGAGACTTTCAAATAACCATTCCCTAAGTTAAATAAAGCGGCTGCATAAACAGCCGCTTTATTTGTTAAATGCAAATCAGATTTTCACTTTATGATATCCCTAAAACCACCCCCGTAAGCATTGGCTTACGGGGGGGTTTGTTATAAAGCGTTGCGGTTAGAAGGAGTATTTAATCATTAGGCAGGCGCGGGTGTTGTTGATGTCGCGCAGGGCGTTGACGCTACCATTTAATAAAAGATCGCCATAACCGACAACAGTATAATCTACCTCCAAGGCGAGTTGCAGGTTCTTGATCGTATAACTCAACGAGGGGCTGATACGATAGATATAATCGGTATTTCGGGCATGGCGCACCCATATCTCATCCAACGACATGAAATCACTTTTTGCGCCCAAATTTTTGGCATAACCCAACATCAAGCCCGGCTTGAGTTTATCGCCGTAAGTTGCAGTCATCCACGTTGATACCGATCTAAGTGGAGCATACTGATAGCTACCTGTATGTGGGTCGTATGACGTTGCGCCAAAGCCACTCACCATAGTCATATGAGCCGTATTCTCGGCATATACTACCTTACCTTTGATATTGAATTTACCATTGATATAGTCGGCGAAAAATTCAGGCGAGATACCCATCACGCGATCCTTGGCGCGCACCTGCACCGTCTGAGTCTGCACCGAGCCATCCTCTTGCAGCACCTCGCGCTCGGCAAGGGATGTTTTGCGGGGCATAATGCTCAATAGATCGACACCTACACCATATGTCAAATGATCGCCCGCATGCGCCCACGAAGCATACAACTCTGGCAGCATACTCCATCGCGAATATGATACGCTAACGCCCTCTGGACCAGTCGAAAGGTTAGGGAATTGATACAACGCCGCAGCAGTAAAATTCCAACCCTTGCCAGCATCCACCAGCACCTTGATTTGCGGAGCGCGATTAAATGGCATAAATGGCGAAGAAGTGCCGAAACCATACACCGCTGGCATAACCTGATTAGTCATCGGGTGCCATGTTTGACCACAAATAAGCGTGGTGCGATCCCAACTGAGCGACAAATACGCCTGACGTATTCTAAAAAGGGTATTGTTAGCACCATATCCGCTAAAGTCTGCCTCGATCTTGGCAGAGCTCTTGGCTCGACCTAAATTTGGACCCGCAACATCTACACCTAAACGTGTCGTAAAAGAGACAAAACTCAACTTATCGACATCGTTCAGATCTTCGCTCCTGTCTTCATTCAGAAGTTCATCCTTAGGGATGATGTTGAACATCTCACCCATAACAGCCACACACTCGCGGCTATCGTAGGTGATATAATTTCGCACAAAGCCGTAGGGTTTGAGTCGAATTTTACTTTGCTTCGGATGCTCCAAGCCCAACTCTTCGGTCAGTTCCTGCTTGATTTGTTGTTTTAACTCAGACTTAAATGCTCGCTGCTGCTCATAATCAATCTGCGCCAGAAGGGTAGTAGTCGAAAGGAACAACAAGGCTATGGATAATGCTAACTTTCTCATATTTGATTGTTTTTTTTCGGGCTACAAAGATAGGAATTTAAACTCAAATTATCTACTAATAAGGATCAAGCCAACGTAAGAAGCCGTTTTTGAATTGTATAAATACAATTTATTTCATACTTTTGCGTTGTCATTTTATACGCATCACATTTGCGTAAGTAGGATTTGCCACGAATAACACAGATGAAAAGATATCTCACATTAGTCAGCATAATACTCATAATCGGAGTTGTGATATTCTTTCAGCGCAGTTGCGAGGATCATAAAGTCGTAGCTGTCATAGAGGAGGATCACGGCTATCGCCTCAATGACTCACTGAGTAACGCTATCTCCGACCTGCCCACCACAGAGAAGATGGAGCAGTATATCAAGCGTTGGATGTCGCGCAACAATATCCGAGGAGCGTCCCTCGCAGTAATGCGCAACGAAAAGCTGATCTATTGCAAAGGTTTTGGCTGGGCGGATCAAGAGATGGAGAAGTTGGCAGAGGTGGGAGATATCTACCGCATTGCATCGGCATCGAAGCTGATTACGGCGGTAGGAATCATGAAGCTTTGTGATGAGGGTAAACTCACGCTCGACAGTAAGGTCTTCGGCGAGGAGGGCATACTGAATCAGTTTACAGAGATCCGCGACAAGCGCGCCAAGCAAATCACTGTGCGTCACTTGCTTAACCACACATCGGGTTTCAGTCGCCGTATGGGTGATCCTATGTTTCACATCGCCGAGATCATCGAGTGGGAGGATCTGACAACCACACCCACAGCCGACCAGCTTATCGCCTTTCAACTCGGCATGAAGCTCAGAGATAATCCAGGAGGAGCTGCGCAGTATTCCAACATAGGTTATCTTGTACTTTCTCGCATCATCGAGCAGGTGTCGGGTATGAGTTATGAGGAGTATCTGCAGAGTCATGTTCTTTGGCCTGCGGGATGCTACGATATGCATATAGCTCATAATTACTACAAGGATCGCCACCCAGGTGAAGTAAAATACTATGGACATGATCCAAATGACCGTATCAAGTCGTATGACGGCACGGGAGCTATGCGCCCCAGAGAGTATGGCGGCAACAACATCACAGGTCTGCAAGGAGCTGGTGCATGGGTATCTTCGGCAGTGGAGTTGATGCGATTGGTGGCTTCGATAGATGGCAAAGCTGGTGTACCCGATATTTTGAGTAAAGAGAGTGTCGCTCAGATGCGTAACATCACCCGTAAAGGCGACTATGCTTTGGGTTGGGCAAGATACAATCCAAGCAACGGCTCACTGATCCGTACAGGCACCATGTCGGGAACGTGTGCATATATAGATTATAGGGAGAGTGGTATTTCTTATGTTTTCCTGACCAACACAAGTCATTATCGAGGTGCTTCGTTCACCAATTCCATCGGTCAGATGATACGCAACGCCATGACCAGAGTGGAGGAGTGGCCACAGGATAGAGATATGTTCGTTGCTGTACCTACAACAGAGGTCAGCACCGAAGTGCCGACCTCAGAAGAAGTGATGTAATTACATCCTTAGGTGCAGAGAGATTTACTTAAAAATTCGTGTAACGAAATCTCTCAAATCGTGACGCCAAACATACCATGAGTGACCGCCTGGCATCTCGCTGAATTCATACTTTATGCCGCAGCGATCAAACGCAGCCATTGTAACAAAACCACCGTCATAAGTGAAGTCCTGCTTACTACCTTGAGTAAAGCGCAAGAGCTTCACTCTCTTCTTAAGCACGGGAGCAATCTCTGCAAGGCGAGCCTCGCGAGTCTTCAAGCCATCACCACGTCCCTGATCAAACCAATAAGAACTCATCACACTGATATAGGTAAACATATCGGGATAAGCCATAAATGTATTCAGAGTCTCAAGTCCACCCATCGAAAGACCTGCAATGGCACGATTGGCAGCATCTGTCTTGCATCGGTAATTCTTCTCTACGTAAGGGATAATATCCTTAACAAGTTCATCGGGGAACAACTCTGTCGGAATAGAGCCATTAGGCATTACCACGATCATTGGCTCGATCTTACCCTCAGCCAACAGATTATCCAAAATATCGCCAGCCTTACCCACTCTATTCCAAGAGGTATCGTTATCGCCCGCACCATGCATCAAATACAACACAGGCAACTTTGCTTTCGAAGCATTGTATCCTGCTGGAGTCCAGATCTGCATACGGCGAGTGATAGGTTTTGCCGCGTTCAATGTAGTAGATTTGTAATATACCTCCGATATAGCTCCATGTGGCACATCCTTTTGACTCCAGAAGGTCTCTACACCTTCGGGAAGGATCTCTACGATAGATACATTCTCCGAAGCCTTAGGATGACGTGGATCGATAACCGACACACCATCCACATCGAATGTGTAACGATAAACCGAAACATCCATATTAGGTATTGTCATACGCCATACGCCATCTTCACCCTTCACAAAAGGCTTAGAGTTTGGCACATCTCCTCTGATAGATACCTTTTGCGCATTGGGTGCATAAATACTGAAAGTCACGCTACCATCCTGATTAATCTTCACAGAAGGTTCTTGTACTCTGCTAAAACGCTGCTGCGCGCTTAGAGTCAGCACCGACATTAATGCTACTCCCACCATCAAAAACTTTCTCATAGCAAATATCTTTTAAGTTAATAATTTGGTCCTATCCTTTCTTCAATCTTTCATTTCCAGTCTTACTCCTCTATCACAACTCTGAAACCAACATTATTGGCAGGCTGCCAAGCCAGATTAGACTCACGAGAGTATGCTGTCGAATGTTTTGCACGGTAGTTCCATGCGCCACCACGTACGACCTTATTATCGCCACTCTTAGGCTCGCCCTTGTATGGATATGGAGCATATGTAGAGCGTGTAAACTCCGCCACATTACCATGCATATCGTACAAGCCCCAAACATTAGGCTCATAATTGGCAACATCCGAGATGGTCATCTGACCATCATTGACATTATCCTCACGAGGCATGAAAGTGTAGTATTTATACACCCAACTATTCTCCGACACAGGCTGCGGATCAACACCCGACACAGCCATCTTTCGCAGCATCTGATCTGCCAGATTTTCGTTCTTCGAGAAGTCTGAATTGATATCTCCAAACCAGAAGTCAGTATCGCTTCCTGCTCTACAAGCCCACTCCCATTGAGCCTCCGTAGGCAAGGTCATATTTACCGAACAACGCTCACTCAACGCCTGACAGAATGCCATGGCCTCGTTCCAAGTGATACGAGTCACAGGCTGCTCAGGTCGATTTGCCGCATAACCAGGACCCACATGATCCTTCCAGAATTGAGCCGTATAACGACTGTCATGCTTAGGATCGAATGTAGCATACTGAGCATTGGTAACCTCGGTTGCCGACATCCAGAAAGGCTTCGAGATCTTCACCACCGACTCTGGAGCATTACCTCTGCCTCGATGATTATTACCCATAATGAACGTACCAGCAGGGATTCTCACAAATGTCATCTCCACGCCATCCGCCAACTTCACCACGCGTTTCTGCTCGCCATATCGCTCGACCATCTGCTTAGCCTGCTCCTCCGAGAATGGGAATTTACCACTCTTGGCATCCTTATATTTCGGAGCCTCGGCTGTCGATCGCTGAGCAGGCGTTACCTCCTTACTTTTTAGATACTCGGCATAAGCGGCAATCTCCTTCTTCCACTCGACACCCGCACCGTTGGCATATTTGTTTGTGAGTTCTATGCGGCGCGAATACTGATCGGTAGGGCAGTAATCCACCTTATTATACACAAATTGGCTATGGCATGGAGCATTGAAGTCGATCCATGTATATAGTGTGCGCCACTCCTCATCGGTAAGCTGCACACCCTTATGTCCAGCCTTAAGCATACGCACCAACTCACTTGTCGAAGCGTGATACTCGTATGGCTTCATCACATAGATATCAGCCTCAGGACCTTGACGGTTGACATAAGGATGCAGATTCAGATAGCTCTGCAACAGATCCAAACGACCCGAATGGGCACTGCGCGAAGGAGCATCCACCACACGCTTACCTCCCGTAAAGTCGGGCTTGGCTCCATTCTCGCCATGACACGACACGCAATTACGATCCAAGATAGGCTGCACCTCCAACTCGAATGTAAATGGACGCACGCCACCTTCTGGAGTCTGCAACTTGGCAGGAGACTTTGTCGATGCCATCACGCGCTTAGGCATAGGCATTGAGTTCTGATCCTCATGGCAACCCACGCACGAAAGCACCTCACCGGGCATTCCCGTAACCCAACTGCGCATCCATTGAATAGCACGTCCCTCTTCATCCAGCGGCTGGAACGAAACAGGAGTATTGGCAGGGATCTTAAAGAGAGCCGAACCATCCGCCTCGACATCCACTTCGCCTAAGTTACGCTTGATATCCCAACCACTCTGGATTCCTTGCGCAACATGATCCGAAGATGATTTAACGTAGGTGTATTCATAAGCAAAGACTCGGAGTTTCTTTACCGTACCCTTAGGCACACCAGGCAAGCCCTCACCCTCGTATATATCCTGAATAAATACTGTAGCCTCCTTATCCTGAGGTTTGATACGATCTGGAATAACGGGTGGCACAGGACGTTTATTTACGATGATAGGGTTGATCAAGCCCTCACCTTCGAACTCCGCCACGAGAGTCATATTATCATATACATCCACAAGATATATTCCCCACAAAGATTCTGGGGTAAGTTTTGCCGAAACGAGGAAGTATTTATCGTTTACGGGATATGGCTTGATAAACTGAGGCCACACTCCATTGACCAACTCATCCTTAATGATAGGCACAATCTCACGCTTACTGAAAGGCATCTCCTGAATCATACCTTTGGTCTCCTTTCTACCCTTTGAAGGATCGAACAGAATCAGGCGACCCGAACGTGCTATACCATGATGCCCCGATATGATTCCCACAAAAGTATTGGTACCATTGGGCAATGGCTGCACATCGAAGATACTATTTGGAAACCATCCGCCACTACCATAGAGGGCTTTGGTCTCGGTACCATCGGGGTTGGCATGCATCACAAAACGAGAGTAGTAGTGTGTCAAGTCGGTATATTCCCAATGCACATACATCAGACGTCCGTTATTCATCACTCTTGGATGCCAATTGGCGTCCTGATCGAAAGTCATACGTCTTATTTCGCCAGTCTTAGGCTCATAGGCAATCATATTTCCCACCTGATCCTCACCGCTGACACATGGCACGCCCTGATAACCGATGTTACTCATGGCTATAATTCTTCCACTTGGCATATATGCTGCATCGAAGAACTCCAGATCGGGCTCATCGCACTTGATGACCTTATGCAGATTCTCGCCATTACGATTTACCTCATACACACCCCAACGGCGATTATCATCCGCCGCAGTAAAGAGGATACGCTCGCCATCCCAATTCAACAACAGATCTGTAACCGAAGAGCCATTCGTAGGTTTATAGATGGTACGGCTCTTAACCTCGCCACGCAGATTAGAAAGCTCGGCAATTTCGGCATCGAAACCGCTGCGTGAAGATGAAGATTGATTCGACCAGTTGTTATTCTGAGTACCGAGCGAAGGAGCCCACACCTGACGCGCATTAGCTCCTATACGATATCTGCCGACAATCACCTTGGCATTATCGAGCAATGGGTTAGAGAGCAGGATCTCACGCTTGAGCATAACGATCTTCGACTCATCTGCGCCTGCTTGGCACAACTTCTCCAACTCCGAGAGTTTCTCGCCATAGAGTTTGGCATCGTAATTCTTATTACGGCAAAAATCCTCATACGCACTCCTCACCGATTCAATACTGAAGTATTGCATCTCGGCTTGGTGACGAATCTTTGCGGCTTGTTCTGCCGTAGGCTGCGCCCAAAGTACTGAGACGCCGAAAACAGCCAAAATAAGGCTCAACAAAATTCCACGTTTAGACTTCATAGTATCTGTTTTAAGGTTTATTCTCTCTTATCGTGCCACAACAACACCCTCGATCTCGATCAAAAGCTCCTCGCGGCATATATCTGCCAAAAGATAGAGCATATCCACCTGCGGATAGTTCTCGCTGATCCAAGCACTCACCTTTTGGGTGTCAGAACCATGCTTTAGGTATGCACGCATAGCACCATATTGCATATCCACGCTCTGCTTTACGCCACTGGCTTGAAGGTTTTTGGCACTTACTAGACAATCAATATTCTCCATGGTCAAAGCCGCCTGACCAACGGCATCCTTCAGACAACTCTCCTCGCCTCGTATGGCGGCCGTTCCCGAAACATAGACCGAAGGGATAGGAGTCGATATATATCTTGCTCTCTCGAATTTTGGGGTAGATTTATGCTCAGTTCCACGATTTATCAGCACCTGCTGCGAGTAAGCATGAGCCGAGATCTGCAATGGATTATCTACTGCAAGACTACACTTGGCACTATCTCTTACCGCATCGAACACTACAATCACACCTCCAGCCGAAGTGCCGATGCCAGTAGCAGCAGGGTAGCCGTTCGTCCACTCGGCTTTGGAGTAGAATCGGGAACGAGAATTGTTAAAGAGCTGATAATGTTGCCCTGACTCAGACATAAAGGTTATCTGCTCGATATAATTCCATTGACGGGTAATATCCTCCGTCTGACAATTCTCTTGGCGCAAAATCTCCTCCACGCGCTTAAAAATTTCATCCGCCTGACGGTCGATACTCTGACTTATATCGGAAGCCACGCCTGCCGAGATAATCTCATCGTCCAAAGTCACATAATCGCCATTGTGAACAATCTGCCCCACGCAACTATTATCTATATATGTCACCTCAGCCGCCAAAGTGCAACGCAGTGGAGCTTGTGCCACCAAAGCCATAAGAGGCATCTTCACGCCAAAATGAGCCTCACACTGCTCCCTAAGCTGAACTTTCTTCTCGATATACTCCTCATTGGAATTTATATCTGCAAAAAACAGAATTCTCAGCGGATGCAACCCCACAGAACTTATACTCTGCAAAATATTTTCCGCCGAGGAGTGAAAATCTCCTGTCGTAGCTCGGTGTATCTTATAGTGTTTATCTATCATCTATCTCTATATAATCTTTTAAAGCGAATTTACATACTCTGCTAATGCCTCAGCATCTTTAACCGAGATTTTTCCTTTTATTCCATGCTTGTGAACGGTAAATACCTCCTCCATGGTAGCTGCACGACCATCGAAAAGATATGGAGCCGTACGCCAAACTTCTATAAGAGTAGGGGTATCCCAACCCTCATCAAACTCAACATCTTCGCCGATACGATGCATCTGCATATCGGTATAATGCACACCCGAATGGCAATCGGCACAACCGTGTTTCTCATAGACCTTGCGCCCCTGCAATGCCTTCTCGGAGAGTTTTCCATCAACAAGATATGGACTTGGCAGAGGTTTAAGCGATTTGATATATTGATCCACACACTCTGCCACCGACTCCTCGACATCGCAGAACTGGATGAATTTATATCCTGCGCGAACAGCCAATCCTGCATGCTCTCTGATACCAGAAATCATACAACGAGGAGTATCGAAACTCAGGAGCATACTTTTGCAATTCTTAGGATTTCCAATGCCGTCATTCATCAGATCCCAATTCATACCATCGGTTCGACCATTACCGGGGTGGCATCCATTACATGACTGCCAATTCTGATAACACAACGCCGCATCGTTGAAAGCTCGCTCGCCCTTATCTATCGCACTTGACACTCGCTGCGGATTGCAAGCCATATACTCCACACTCTGATCCGACAGGCTAACGATATTCAAAGTATCCGAAAAATATGTCGGCACATATAATTTATCCCCTTTGAGAGCCATTTTCCTTGGTCCATTACCATACAAAGCCACACGTTTACGTATATTGCGCATAAAATAGAGGTCATAATCGAGCTTAGAATAATCTCCATAGGAGAGTAATTTTTCAATCATAGCTTTGTAATCCACCACACTCACTTCATGAGTTCCCGAATGTGATACTACAAGATATTCTCCGCTGCACTCCACATCCCAAATGCCACCTGCGCCACGATCGGGCTCATCAAGCGATATCGAGCCTATTAATTGCTGGCTCTGAGTATCAATCACACTAACAGCATTGGTATTCATCCAACCCTGTTGCAACTGAGAAGTAGGTACTTGGAAACGTCCCAGATTATGGGATACAAAGAGATAATGTCCATCTACAGAGAGAGCCAAGCCACGTAAAGCATTACTTCCGTTACTTAGCTTTATATCCTTAATTCTCTGCATTTTATCACAATCCACAACCGACACATCTGCCGCCACATAATCCAGATCGGCACGTTGTTGAGGCAGGAAATTACAGATATATAGATATTTGCCATCCTTCGACAAAACCGCATCGCAAGGCTCGCGCAGAAGCTTCACCTCTCGAAGCATAGCTCCTGTCTGTGCATCGTGTTCAGATAGGGTAGATTTGTAACGGTTGCAGACATAGACCTTCGATCCATCCAGACTCACCACAGGCGAACAAGCCCCCATACTCGCCTCTGCCTTGAAGACAAACGAACTTTTATCACCCGCTATATCCACACCATAGAGATAGCCTTTATCATAAGACGCTGTGAAATAAGCCTTATCGCCATGTACTGTAACACCCGTCACAGGAGCATCCGCCTTCCAGCCACATTGAACAATGCCACGACTATCAACCAACCGAACATCATTAATTCCACCGTTAGCCAAAAGCAGATGACCATCCTCGGTCACAGCCACATCTGAGGTATAGTGGGGCAGGCTACCCTCACTATCTAAAGAAGAGGAGAGCAATCCAATAGCAAAAATCGCCAAAGGTAAAAATCCAAATAGGTATCTAATCATACTAAGTTCAAGGTTGTTTTAAAATGCGCATCTCAATTATGCATACACATTATGCAAATATAGTAAATTCCCGATGAACAAACAAGAATTACACAACCATAAATAGAACTCATAAAACAAGAAAATGGCAATTTATCAAAGAAAAATAAAAAATATGGACTAAAGATGTTGCATATAATTTTTTTTTTATACTTTTGTTTAATCAAAAACGCGGTTGTAAGGTAAGTTAAAACGGATCTTGTGACCGCCAATTTATTTATTTTAACAACAAAAAACATACTCTTATGTAATTTAATTGCTTAACTGCTTAATGAAGAGACTCTTTACCATTTTGGGGGCTATGGTATTCATGGCTGGGTCTGCAGCTTGTGCACAGGAAGTTTTGAGTAATGTGCCATCGCAGACCGCTGTAACAGAGGTGGTTGCTTCGAGCTCTACCGATACTGTAACAACCGATGATGATGTGGATCTTATTCCCAGCATCTCACTTGATTCGAGATTTGGCTACGAACATACTTTTTCGGGTAAAGCCGCAGGTTTTGGCGGTGACGGATTTTACCTGAATATAGATGGCAGTATAAGCAAAAATTTCTCCTACTCGCTTAGTCAACGACTCTTCTCCTCTTCGGGCGAAGATGATTCCGTGTTTGATTATACCGACTGGCTCACACTCTCCTACGATGTGGGACAATTCAGCTTTACGGCAGGAAAAGATGTCGTAAAGGTGGGCAGTTTCGAGTATGACGCCTACGATATTGACTCTTATTTCGATATGAACTCCATGTTCTACAACAGCTTCAGCTGTTATCAGTGGGGTATTTCCGCTACATGGAACGGCAAGGAGGATGATCGTTCAATATCTTTTCAGGTAACCAACTCTCCTTTTTCATACTCTCCCAAATGGGATAATATGTACGCATACAATTTGGCTTTTACGCGTTCGTGGGAGCATTACGAGGCACTTTGGTCTATAAATTTCTTCGAGTATGAGCGTGGCGAATTTGTAAAGTGCGTAGCTTTGGGTAATATGTTCTATTTCGGCGACTTCTCGCTCAACATCGACTGGATCACCAGAGCCGATGATTGGAAGGATGCCTTGGACACCGACATGACACTCAACATTGCTCCATCTTATAACTTCGGTGAGAGTGTACGTCTATTCGGTAAATTCGGCTGGGAGCGCACAACAGATGATTTACGCTATGATTTTTGGGGAGAATATCTCTCTAAAGAGGATAAGCTCTTGGCAAACGAGGAGAACGAGGCTGTAATGCCAGCATTCATCACTTCCGACAAAGATTATCTCTTCTACGGAGCTGGGTTGGAGTATTTCCCACTCAAGGAGAACAAAAGCATCCGCTTGCATGCGATATGGGCATCGAACAACTACACCAAACGTCATGTGCTGAACGTAGGCTTGACATGGAAGTTCGACTTGGTAAATGCATTCAGATATATAGCCCGAAAGGCAACAAGATAGTTATAAACGATTTAAATTTAGTGTAGAGAAATGAAAGATTCAAATTTCATCATCGAGCTGAGTCATATCTCTAAGCGATTCGGCGATAAAGTAGTATTGGATGATGTTAGTTTGTTTGTAAAGAAGGGCGAGTTTGTGACTATCCTCGGACCTTCGGGTTGTGGCAAGACCACCTTGCTTAGAATTTTGGCAGGCTTCGGCACCGCCAGCGAGGGTGAGATCCGTATCGCAGGAGAGCAGATGACTGACATCCCGCCACACCTCAGACCCGTAAATACGGTGTTCCAGCGTTACGCACTATTCCCACACCTGAATGTGTATGACAATATCGCCTTTGGTCTGAAACTCAAAAAGGTTAAGGCAGATGAGATTGACACTCGCGTACGCCGCGCTCTGAAAATGGTGGGCATGACCGACTATGAGTGGCGTGACGTAAACTCTCTCTCGGGAGGTCAGCAGCAGCGTGTAGCCATCGCCCGCGCCATCATCAATCGTCCGCAGGTACTTTTGTTGGATGAGCCATTGGCAGCTCTCGATCTGAAGATGCGCAAAGATATGCAGATGGAGCTTAAGCAGATGCATAAGGATCTGGGAATCACATTTGTATATGTCACACACGATCAGGAAGAGGCTCTGACTCTCTCGGACACAATCGTAGTAATGAGCGAGGGTAAAGTGCAGCAGATCGGCACTCCGATAGACATATACAACGAGCCAGCAAACGCCTTTGTAGCAGACTTCATCGGCGAGAGCAACATCCTCAATGGTACGATGATCAAAGACAAGGCCGTTTCGTTCTTAGGTCATGAGTTCGAGTGTGTGGACAAGGGCTTTGGCGAGAATACGCCTGTCGATGTAGTGATCCGCCCCGAGGATATATACATCATGGCTCGCACCGATTCGGCAATGTTCAATGGTGTGGTACAATCTTGTATCTTCAAGGGCGTGCATTATGAAATGACGGTAAATACCACCGAGGGATACGAGATCATGATTCAGGATTACAACGCCTTCGAAGCGGGTCAGGAGGTAAGCATGATTATCAAACCTTCGGACATCCATGTAATGAAAAAGGAGCGATTGTGCAATACGCTTGATGGTGTGATGGTGGACTCTACCCACGTGGAGATCCTCGGAGCATCATTCGTATGTACGGAGCGAGATGATATCGAGTCGGGCGAAAAGGTCAAGGTTGAGATTCCGTTCGAAAAGGTGGAGTTGATGGACAACAAGGATGACGGAGTTGTCGAAGGCGATGTAAGATTTATCCTTTACAAAGGCGATCATTACCACCTTACAATCCGCACCGAGAGTGGCGACAATCTATATGTCAACACCTGTGACATATGGGACGATAGAGATATTGTCGGCATCAAGATCCAGCCAGAGGATTTGAAGATCACTAAGGCATAACCACTTAACACAAGAAGGATTATGAATTGGTTTATCAAGACATTCTCGCGAAGACACAATTGGAGTATCCCATATCTGATATTCCTGCTGATCTTTGTGGTTTTGCCGATGCTACTGATTGTCTATTATGCATTTCACGATGCAGACGGCAATATGACGCTTCGCAACTTCACGAAATTTATCACCAATGCAGAAGCTGCCAACACGTTTGTTTATTCGATAGGTATTGCTCTGATAACTACACTCTTATGCATACTGCTGGGCTATCCCGCAGCATACATTTTGAGTAATTCGGAACTTTGCCGTTCGAAGGTGATGGTAGTACTGTTCATCCTGCCGATGTGGATCAACATTTTGGTGCGCACATTGGCGACTGTTGCTTTGTTTGATTTTCTCTCGTTGCCGCTTGGTGAGGGTGCGCTCATATTCGGTATGGTCTATAACTTCCTGCCATTTATGATCTACCCGATATACAACACCATGCAGAAGATGGATCATAGCTATATAGAAGCAGCTCAGGATCTGGGTGCCAGCCCTATGAAAGTATTTACCAAAGTGATGGTCCCCCTTTCAATGCCGGGTGTGATGAGTGGTGTGATGATGGTATTTATGCCGACTATCTCGACATTCGCCATCGCCGAGTTGCTCACGATGAATAACATCAAGCTCTTCGGAACAACGATCCAAGAGAATATCAATAACGGAATGTGGAACTATGGTGCGGCTCTGTCGCTGATTATGCTCGTAATAATCTTCGCCACAAATCTCTTCAGCGATGAAGACGAGGCTAACACCAATAACGAAGGAGGAATCATCTGATGAAGAAGTTTTTTGCTCAAACATATCTGTGGTTGCTTTTGGCGATGCTCTACGCTCCGATATTGATTATCGCCATCTTCTCGTTTACCGAGACTAAGGTTTTGGGTAACTGGACTGGTTTCTCGACCAAACTCTACACCTCGCTCTTTTCGGGTGGAGTGCATCACTCGTTGCTCACCGCCATCGAGAACACCTTTATCATTGCCATCATCTCGGCTGCCGTATCGACACTTTTAGGTAGCGTGGCAGCGATTGGAATTTTCAATCTCCACCACAAGAAGAAGATGATAATGAATACGCTGAATAATATCCCAATGCTCAATCCCGATATCATTACAGGTATCTCACTCTTTTTGCTCTTTGTCAGCTTGGGTATCACTCAGGGTTATACAACTGTAGTTTTGGCACATATCACATTCTGTACGCCATATGTAGTGCTATGTGTAATGCCACGTCTTCAACAGATGAACCCAAATATCTACGAGGCTGCGTTGGACTTGGGAGCAACACCGATGCAGGCTCTGCGCAAGGTTTTGATTCCAGAGATTAAGCCCGGCATGATCAGCGGTTTTATCTTGGCATTCACGCTCTCGATTGACGATTTTGCCGTTACGATCTTCACCATTGGTACCGAAGGTCTGGAGACTCTCTCGACATACATCTATGCCGATGCGCGCAAGGGTGGTCTTACACCTGAGCTTAGACCTCTCTCTACGATTATCTTCGCTACGGTATTGCTGTTGCTAATTGTGATTAACATACGTTCGGCTCGCAGCAAAAAACAGAGCAATGCACAATAAACTACTTAAAACGAAGTTTTATAGCAGATGAAAAGAGTTTTAATTCTCATAATAGCATCTTTGGTCTTGTCTTTTGCGACAGGATGCAACAGAGATGATGCCCGCAAGTCAATACTCAAGGTCTATAACTGGGCTGACTATATTGACGAGGAGCTGATAGGCGAATTCGAGGAGTGGTACAAACAAGAGACAGGAGAGGATGTTACGGTTGTGTATCAGCTCTTCGACATCAACGAGATTATGCTTGCCAAGATCGAGCGAGGCAAGGAGGATTTCGATTTGGCATGCCCTTCGGAGTATATCATCGAGCGCATGATGCGCAACGATCTGCTCCTACCCATAAACAAGGATTTCGGCTCAACGCCAAACTACCTCGACAACATCTCGCCATATATCAAGCAGGTGTTCGACAAGATCGACTGCAACGGTAAAAACCCTCACGACTATGCCGTGGGTTATATGTGGGGAACAACTGGTTTTCTGTATAACAAAAAATATGTAACCGAAGAGGAGGTCAGCAGCTGGAGCGCATTGTGGAATCCCAAATTCGAAAACAAGCTCTTCGTGAAAGACGCCTTCCGCGATGTATATAGTCCATTGTTGATTTACCACAACTATGACGCCATACAGCGAGGCGAGGTCAACATCGACTCCTTGATGTACGATTCATCGGACGAGTCAATCGCCAAGGTCGAGGCGTTACTGAAAAAGACCAAGAAGAATGTGGCAGGCTGGGAGGCAGACTTCGGCAAGGAGATGATGACCAAGGAGAAGGCTCTGCTGAACCTTACATGGAGTGGCGATGCTGTTTGGGCTATCGAGGAGGCTGCCGATGTAGATGTCGAGTTAGACTATACGGTACCAAAAGAGGGTAGTATCGTGTGGTTTGACGGCTGGGTAATCCCCAAATATGCCAAAAACACCAAAGCTGCCGCATACTTCATCAACTTCATGTGCAAGCCCGAAAATGCCATCCGCAACATGGATTACATCGGCTACGTCAGCGTTATCGGTGCGCCTGAGGTGTTGGAGTATATGTCGGAATCAGCCATCGAGGCAGGACAGGAGGAGGCTTACGACTTGAGCTACTTCTTTGGCGAGGAGGCTGATAGCGTAGTAATCAACCCTGTGATGTATCCCGACCGCAGCGTCATCGAGCGTTGTGCCATGATGCACGACAGCGGACCTCGCACAGAGGCTCTTTTGGAGATGTGGGCACGAGTGAAGGGCGACAATCTGAACAACTGGATGGTAATCCTCATTTTGGTCTGCTTCGGAGTCTTAACCGTGGTAGGAATCATGCGCAAGCTCAAGCAGCGCGAAATGCGAATCAGAAGTCGCCGATGGTAGCGAAACGACTACGGCGCGTAGCAATAAAAAATTCCGAAGCAGTTCTCATTGCTTCGGAATTTTATTTTCACACTTAAAAAGATTACTTAAAAGGGATTGGAACAATCTTCTTATCCTTCTTAAGCTTCAAAACAGTATTCAAAGCCTCACTTACCATAGGCTCCATCACTGTACGATAGCACTCAAGATTTGGGTGACAAGTATCGTTAGACCACTTTGGTGGAAGACCGCCCTTCTCATCTGTCAAAGCAGGGTGATAGTTCAGATAATAGATCTTAGCCTCCTTAGCATAAGCCTCCAACATCACGTTCAAATCGCGGATAGGCTGTGCTGGCGAGAGATCGCGTCTCCAACCAAATACCGATGTAGGAGGAACAGAGCAGAGGATCACCTTAATGCCATGAGCCTGAGCCAACTCGCACATTGAGATGATGTTACCTACGGTATTCTCAGGTGCGATATAACCGTTATTCTGAGCCACATCGTTTGTACCAGCCATGATTACCACACACTTAGGGTTGTGATCCAACACATCGCGGCGGAAACGAACCAACATCTCCGAAGATGTCTGACCACTGATACCACGACCTACAAGGTTATTCTTCTTGAAGAACTCAGGATCCTTATTAGCCCAACCCTCGGTGATAGAGTTACCCATAAATACGGCAGTAGGCTGAACAGTCACCTCCTTATTAGCCTTCTCGTAGCGACCAAAAGCCGCCCAATCCTTCTTCTGTGCCATCGCGCCCAATGTGAGCATACACAATGACAAAGTCAATAAAATACGTTTCATTTGTTTAGTTATTTTGTTTAGAAAATTTGTTTCGTAAGACAAATATATGATATTTTCAATTTAAACCAAAACGTCATGCCACTGAAATACCAATAGTTTCGAAGATTGACATCTCAGAACAACATATTTCTATTAGAAACTTCACTCCTAAGCCCATAGGCTTTGGTGAAGTAACGGGAATCATTAGCGTACACGATTACCAATTCTATCAATATAGAACCATTCACCATGTGAATAAACTTTTGCCTTCCCACCAGAGAAAGAATACGCATCTTCATATCTTAGTGGAATACCCCATTCGCCAGACCTATCTATAAAACCGAAATTATTACCTATTCGAACCCTCGCTAAGCCTTCACTAAAAGGCTCCGCATCATCATACTTAAAAGGAATAATCTCTTTACCTGTTTTATCTACAAATCCCCATGTGCAATCTAAATTAACAGGAGCCAATCCTTCACTGAAATAACCTACCGCCTCATACTTAAAAGGAATAATCTCTTTACCCATCTTATCAACAAATCCCCATTTGCCATTTAAATAAGTTCTGGATAAACCTTGATTAAAATCGCCGGCCATACTATACACCAAAGGAATTATCTCCCTACCTGTTTTATCTATAAAACCATATTTACCATTAATTTCAACCCTTGCTAAGCCTTCACAAAAGCCCCTAACAGAATTATACTTAATAGAAATAACTATATCGCTAGTAGATTTTAGTCTAAAACCGTACATACCAATCTCTTCAAACTCTTCAAATTCATCATCGGGCAGGCTTAAAAGATATGCGTCATTATAAAATTCTTTACCTGTTTTATCTATACAAAAGTATCTGCCATTTAATTCAACTTTTGCTTTGCCTTCGCTAAAAGAGTCCGCATCATCATATACAAAAGGAATAATTTTCTTACCTACTTTATCTATAAAACCATAAGGTCCAAGTATGCCATCATAACTCACACACGCCAACCCTTCACTGAAAGATTTTGCCCAACCATATTCGCAAGGAATAATTACTTTACCCGTTTTATCTATAAAACCATATTTATCACTTAATTCAACCTTTGATAAACCTTCACTAAACTCATCTGCCCAATCATACTTCAAAGAAATAACCTCCTTACCATTTTCATCAACAAAACCATATTTACCATTTAATTCAACTCTCGCTAAGCCTGTACTAAAATCCGAGGCCCAATCATACTTTAAAGGAACAATCTCCTTACCCGTTTTATCTATAAAACCATATTTATTATTTGATTGAACAAGAGCCAAACCTTCGCTAAAAAAACTTGTATAATCATACTTCAAAGAAATAACCTCTTCACCTGTTTTATCTATAAACCCCCACTTACCATTTAATTTAATCTCAGCCAACCCTTCGCTGAAAGAATATGCATCATCATATTTAAAAGTAATAATCTCTTTGTCCATTTTATCTATAAATCCCCATTTTCCATTTAATTTAACAGGTGCCAAGCCCTCGCAGAACTCGCCAGCACTATTATACTTCGGAGAAATGACAATTTCTCCAGAAGATCTTAGCTTAAAGCCATATTCATTATTCTCTTCAACCGCTTCAAACTCCTCATCTGGCAAACTTAATTTATATATTTCAGTGCGCTCGCGCCCCAACATCTTCAATAGATCATCGACAAGCGCTGAATCAATAGGATGATCCAGCATATTGCGCCAATTGATACCAGCAAAGACAAACTCTAAACTCATAGGGAGTGTGGAATTATCAATAATATAAGGCAATATCGCATTTTTTGGTTTCTTGTTAAACGCGAAAATAATCTCGCTCATTGTGAACTTTGACTCATATGAGTTCTCACTCGCCAAGAGCAAGAATAGTTTTGAATTAACAATATTCTCAGCCAATACAGCAGGAAACTCAAATCCGCCACCTATACCCTGACGGTCGATAAAATAGGTAATACCTACGCTGTCGAGTGCTGCGCAGATCTGGTCAGCGATAGCGGTATCCTTACGCGAGTAGCTGATAAAAATATCGTATTTTTCTTGTGGCATATTGTCGAAAGCAGTAATTTTTACAAATATACGATTTTTTAGCCTATTCACGCCACAAAATCGATTTAAAATTAGTATTTTTGCGAATCGGAAAACAAAATAACACTAAATATAAAATGGAGAATTTTAAAGCAACAGAGTACACCCTAAAGTGTGTAGCCACAGAGCATGAGTTCGAGGACACAGGTTGGGTACTCGAAGACAAAGAGTGCGAAGAGCCTTCGTTGGTGCGCGCTATCTACAAAAACAAGAAATTGCAGCTCAAGGGTAGCGACTACGGTTTCTACACCTTCTGCGATTGGTTGCCCGTTAGCCGCCTTTTGAAGGGCTCGGCTGCGCCTGTGACCTACAAGAGTGAGGCTTTGGCGAAGCATTTGGGACTCAAAAACCTCTACATCACGCTGAACGGTTACTCACCAAAGCATGGCGCAAAGATGACCACAGGCTCTTTCAAGGAGACTGAGGCTTACAGCGTATGCGGTCGTATGTCACCCGATGAGAAGCGAGTTTTGGTAGTTGCATCGGCAGGAAATACTGCTCGCGCATTTGCTAAGGTTTGCTCCGAGAACAACATTCCACTCTTGCTCTCTGTACCTGCCGACAATCTCTCGGCTATGTGGTTTGAGAAGCCAATCAACCCATGCGTAAAGTTGATCTGCTGCGAGAAGGGTGGCGACTACTTCGATGCTATCCATTTGAGCGACTTGGCACTCAAGTCTGACAAATTCTTCGCCGAGGGTGGTGCCAAGAATGTGGCTCGCCGCGATGGTATGGCGACAACCGTACTTTCGGCAGTAACTACAATCGGTCAGATTCCAGATTACTATTTCCAGGCAGTTGGTAGCGGTACAGGTGCTATCGCCGCATGGGAAGCAAATATGCGCCTTGTAGAGGATGGCTCATACGGCGACAAGACTATGAAGTTGATGGTATCGCAGAATGCGCCATTTGTACCAATGTACGATGCTTGGCGTGCCGATTCTCGCGCGATGTTGCCTTACGATGCCGACAAGGCTCGCCGCGATGTGATGATCATTGACGCGAAGGTTCTCTCTAACCGCAAGCCACCTTACGGAATCAAGGGCGGTTTGTACGATGCTTTGAAGGCTACCGATGGAGAGATCCTCGTTGCAACAAACGCGCAGGCTCGCAAGGCAGCCAAGCTCTTTGAGGAGTTGGAGGGCGTAGATATTCACCCTGCGGCAGCTGTTGCGACTGCAACATTGATCAAGGCTGCACAGGATGGCAAGATCGACCCTGAGGCTATCGTGATGCTCAACATCACAGGTGCTGGCGAGGAGCGATTCAAGTCTGAGCATGAGATCTACACATTGGAGCCAAGCAAGGTTTTCCCATTGGATGTCGAGGCAGAAGAGGTTATCGAGTGTGTAGAGGCTTTGTTTGCAAACGAGCAGTAGGTTAAAACGGGCATTTTAGTTATGTTATATCCTATAAAATTTACGCCACGCCTCAAGGAGCGTTTGTGGGGAGGAAAAGAGTTTTTGGCGAAGGTTAAATCTGTAGCCAAAGGTGTGAAGATTAACCCAGAGAAGGTATATGGCGAGAGTTGGGAACTTTCGGCAGTAGAGGGTGACGAGTCTAAAGTATCGAACGGCTATCTTAAGAATAACAACATCGAAGAGATAATCGAGGTATATATGGGCAACCTGATTGGCGACAAGATCTACGACAAATATGGACTTACATTCCCGCTTTTGATCAAGAGTTTGGATTGTAACGATGTATTATCCGTTCAGGTACACCCCGATGATGAACTTGCAGCCGAGCGTCACAACTCATACGGCAAAACCGAGATGTGGTATGTATCGGATTGCGATGAGGGAGCTGCTCTCTATATTGGATTCAAGAATACTTCGATCACTCGCGAAGAGTATATCAAGGCTCTCAACGAGGATCGTCTGCCAGAGATTCTGAATCGCGTGGAGGTCAAAAAGGGCGACACCTTCTTTATCCCTGCTGGTACCGTACACGCACTCGGCAAGGGCATTAAGGTAGTGGAGATTCAGCAGACTTCGGATGTCACCTACCGCCTATATGACTGGAACAGAGTGGACGAAAATGGCAATTCCAGAGAGTTGCATACTGCATTGGCGGTGGATGCGATAGATTTTTCGCGTGACGGACTCTCATGCCATATGCAATACGAGACTAAGCAGAATCAAGCTGTAAAGCTCGTTGATTGCCCATATTTTACCACCAACGTGATCAGTCTGGATGGTGCAAAGGAGTTTGATTACGCATCGCTCGATTCATTCGTGCTTTACATCTGCACCGAAGGCGAGGCAACAGTTAAGATGTGTGAGCATAGCGAGACTCTCAAGCCATACGAATTGGTAATGATTCCTGCCGAAGCAGACTCTGTAGAACTTAGTGGCAAGGCAACATTACTTGAGGTATATATTAAGTAAGGGTTGAAGCCCAAATAATTAAAAATGGATGCATCTTGAGAGGTGCATCCATTTTTAGTTTATATCTATAACAGTTATTTGGCGACTCTTTTAACCACAGCACCAACTTGGATACCAGGATAACTATCAATCACCTCCTTGATCATCTGAAGCGAAGTATTCTCCTTAAAAGTAGAGGTCTGCGACACTATGGTCATCAGCTCCTTAGCCTTGAAGAGAATTCTCAAATCACCACCATTAACAACCTCCACCGTGCCAGTGAGAATCACCTTCTGATCATTAAATTTACCTGTTATAATGGCTTGTCCTGTAGATGGAATATAGGTATAGCTCGCAGTGGATTTCTGCTCACCACGCCACGCTTTAATCGACTTCTTGGTAACATCTGCATTGATTGTCCCTGGCACGATACCAAACTTATTTGCCAATGCAGGGATCTGACCTTTGACCGATGAGACAGCAATGGAAGCCAATGTATCATTGCCCGTATAGATCATTTCTGGCGAGCTATATACCCAAGTACCCAACAACTCCGCCGATGAAGGATAAACAGGTTTTACAACCTGCTTCTGACTCTCTTGCGTAGAGCCTAAGAGTTTGCTCAATCCATTAAACAAATCTGTCAACGACTGAGCATGAGTCTGGTGCAAGGAAAATGTTGCAAAAAAGAGCACAACGACAAAAAATAGTTTCTTCATACCGTTCAATTTTATTTTGCAAACTCAAAACCAATTTTTACACTATCATACTTTTTGATCAAATCTGTGATGGTTGACAATGCACCCACATTAGAGCCAAGCGTAGTCAACACCCCAACCAATTTATCAATCGGGAAGACAATCTGCATATTCTGCCCGTTGATATAGGCGTAGGCAGGTATTGAGCCCCAATTTATCAATTGCGAATCATATTTGAGCATCAGCTGATTGGTCTTGGGATCGAAGGTATATGTTCCGCCAAAACTCTTTTTACCAAACGTAGAGGTAAATGTACTATCCTCATTCAACGTAAAACTACAAGCCCCAGCTTTGATACCAACCATTTCATAATATGTAGCCATCTTTGTCTGTAGGGTAGAAGTAGCTGCCGATGCCGCCAATTCCGATAGTGCATCGCTCGATGAGAGTTTCACACCAGGCTGAACATATTTCCATGTTCCGATAATACTTTTAGCAGTAAGCTGTCCGCCCGTTACCTTATCAATCGCTGTAGTCGCAACACTCTTTAGTGCATCCAGCCAATTCTGAGCCTGAGCAGAGCCTGCGCCAAACACAAAACAAAAGGCAAGGATAAATAATATCTTCTTCATATATTAAAAGTATTAAGTTCTAAATAACCCTTATTATAACTTCGCCAACATCTCACACTCCTTGATCCACATCGTAGCGCAAGCATCCGAAGGCATACGCCAATCCTTTGATGAGAGCGACACACCGCCCACCTTTGGACCATCGGGCGAAGCGGAGCGTTTAAACTGCTGCGAGAAGAATCGCCAGAAGAATGTTCGCATCCACTTGAGTATAGTTGCCCTATCATATTTACCATAGAACGCCTTTTCTGCCAAGAATAGTATCTTCGATGGTGTAAATCCGTTGCCGACAAAGTGGTAGATAAAGAAATCATGCAACTCATAAGGACCTACCAGATCCTCCGTCTTCTGAGCAATCTCGCCCTTCTCATCGGCAGGCAGAAGCTCTGGGCTTACAGGTGTAGCGACAACATCCAACAACGCAGTCTTAACCTTCTGATTATTCTCAGTCTTAGCATACCACTCAACCATATGACGCACCAGAGTCTTTGGTACTGAGCAATTTACGCCATACATCGACATCTGGTCGCCATTATATGTAGCCCAACCCAATGCCAACTCGCTCATATCTCCCGTACCGACAACCAAGCCACCCATCATATTGGCAACATCCATCAGGATCTGAGTGCGCTCACGGGCTTGAGAATTCTCATACGTCACCGAACGATCACCTTCCGAAAGACCAATATCTGCAAAATGCTGGCGACACGCTGCCGCGATAGAGATCTCCTTAAGTGTGATACCCAACTCCTTGATTAGCGTAACGGCATTGTTATAAGTACGGTCAGTCGTACCGAAACCGGGCATCGTGATACCAACAATTCCCTTTCTATCCAACCCCAGACGATCAAAAGCGTGTACCGCCACCAGCAAAGCCAAAGTAGAGTCCAAACCACCAGAAACGCCTATTACAGCACAACGCGATGAGGTATGCTTCAAGCGTTTTGCCAATCCAAGAGTCTGAATTTCAAATATCTCACGACAATGTTTTGCTCTAAGAACTTCATCGGCTGGAACAAATGGCATAGGATCAACCTCGCGCATCAGCTCAAAACCTTCATCCTCACGGTTCAGCTCGGTCTCGTTATAGTCATACGAAACGAGTTCTGCACCCTCCGAGAATAGCCCATTAGCCTTACGAGCATTATCCAGAATCTCCAAATCGACATCTGCCACAACAAGTTGTTCAGCCATCTCGAATCGCTTGCTTTGAGCCAAAACGCGTCCATTCTCTGCGATAATCACATCACCCGCATATACAGAATTTGCTGACGATTCGCCAACGCCCGATGAAGCATAGATATAACCAATGTGAGAACGTGATGATTGACTGCGGATTTGCTCCACCATAGAATCATACTTAGCAACACTCTCGGCACGCGAAGATAGGTTAAATACCAATTTCGCTCCGCCTAATGCCATCTTTGCAGCAGGGGAGATAGGTGCATACATATCAGATCCGACCTCCACACCAAACGTCACGCCATCAACAGTAAAGAGCTGATGATTACCAAAATATACAGTCTGAGTCGATAAATCAACATCACCCGCTACTGCATCCATACCAGATGAGAAATAACGGCTCTCGGCTGAATCGGCTCTATCATCGAGATACACCTTAGGTACAATACCCATAATCTCGCCCGAAGCCACCACAGCAGCACAATTATATATCTTATCGCCATACTGCATAGGCAATCCTACAATAGCCGTCACAGGGACATGGGCGGTAACCACCGCCACATCACATAAAGCCATCTGAGCCTGCTCCAAAAGCTTCGACTGCAGGAATAAATCCCCACACGTTGCCGAGGTGAGCGAGAGCTCAGGAAAAACCACAACACTCACACCCTTGTCGGCTGCTTGCTGCATCATATCCACAATACGAGAGAGGTTATACTCGCAATCGGCAACCTTTAGGTCGGGAATAGCTGCAGCAACCTTGAAAAATCCGAAATTATCCATCTTATTCCTTTATGAATACATGTTCTATCTTCAACATATATGCTCGGTGGTAATCCGATGCTGGATACCAGCTCTTGATAATATCCTTATCCAAGAAATTCTCCTCTTTGAGCATATCGACATATATCTTCTTGCACTCCATCACCAAACGAGCCTCAGCTATTGCAGGCGTACCATTCTCAGTAAACTCCACGCTGATACCTGCTGTAGCAAACTTATCCTCATCACGACCCGAATGAGAACCGCAATATGCCAACGCCTTACGCCACTCCTCTGAGAAGAAGCTGAGCGTCATACGCTCCTCACGCTCGGTAAACTCATAGGTGTAACGCTGAGGACGAATCACCACATAGGCAACAGGGTAGTTCCACACATATCCAAAGCCGCCCCACGATGCAGTCATAGTATTCTGAGATTCATGATCTCCCGCCGTGATCAGCATCCAATCAGAGCCTATAAGCTTAAAAACATTATCCTGCAGTTGCTTAGGATCAATCTCTCTAAACCCTTTCATATATAATTTATTATAGCGTTTATCTAAACTTTTACTTTGCCCACAACTGAGCCAAGTTCACAATCACTCTAACAGCCTTCTGCATAGTGTTGAGCGAACAATACTCAAACTTTCCATGGAAGTTCATGCCACCTGTAAAAATATTAGGACATGGCAAGCCCATAAACGAAAGACGCGCGCCATCTGTTCCGCCACGAATAGGGCGAACGATAGGCTTCACATCCGAAAGGCGCATAGCCTCCATAGCCTTGTCGATCACCTGAGGATGTGGCTCAACCATCTTACGCATATTGAAATACTGATCCTTAAGAGTAAGTTTCAACACCTCTGCGCCATAACGCTTCTGCAGAAGATCCACGCAACTCCACATATAGACCTTCTTCTGCTCGAACTTCTCGCTATCGTGATCGCGGATGATATAGCTGATCTTAGCATTCTCAACCGTACCGTTGAAGCCCACACAATGATAGAATCCCTCATAACCCTCGGTATTCTCTGGACGCTGAACCGCAGGAAGCAATGAATTCAACTCGCAGGCAACCTGAATGGCGTTAATCATCTTATCCTTGGCATATCCTGGGTGGACATTACGACCCTGAATCTCGATAGTTGCCGCAGCTGCATTGAAATTCTCATACTCCAACTCACCCTCATAGCCACCATCCATAGTATAGGCAAAATCGGCACCGAAAGCCTGCACATCGAAGTAATCGACACCTCGACCAATCTCCTCATCTGGAGTAAAGCCGATTCGAATCTTGCCATGCTCTATCTCAGGATGGGAGATCAGGTACTCTGCGGCAGTCATGATCTCGGCACAGCCTGCCTTATCGTCTGCACCCAAAAGGGTAGAACCATCGGTATGGATCAATGTATGACCCACGAAACGCTTTAACTCAGGGAATTCAGCAACCTTCATCGTCAGGCTCCCGTTGAGCTGAATATCCGATCCGTCATACTCATCAATAACGTGTGGCTTCACATCCTTGCCACTCATATCGGGCGATGTATCGACATGCGAAATAAAGCCGATAACGGGAGCATTCTCAAAGCCTTTGGTCGCAGGGATTGTACCCATCGCATAGCCATATTTATCTACCGTAACATCTACCATTCCCAAGCTACGCATCTCATCAGCCAAATAGTTTAGCAAGACAAGTTGCTTGTCGGTAGAAGGGAAAGTTGTGCTGTTCTCATCTGATTGAGTATCAAACGAAACGTATTTCAAAAATCTATCTTTAAGTTCCATATTATAAAATAGTTATATTATTTATCTAAAGTAAAGACTCACCTAAGTTTACTCCTCTTTTTTAGCTCGCAAGGTATGAATTGTCATATATGCTATAAGCACAATATACATCGCCAAACCTAACCACTCGGCATCCTTCGATACTGCCCACTCAGCCATATACCACTCAACACCAACGAACTTCAACACAGCCGATACAACACCCATCAAAGCACCACCAGCAATGAAACCCGATGCAATGAGCGTACCCTGATCGAAGCGAGCTTTATTCAAAGCCTCATCCTTCGAACGGTTAGATACGAACCAAGCAATAAGACCACCGACAACCAGCGGAGCATTAAGATACATTGGGATAAACATACCCAAAGAGAATGCCAAAGCAGGAACACCGATAAAGGTCAAAACCAATGCCAACGCCGCACCCATAAAGTAGAGAATCCATGGGGTAGAGCCACCTGTCATAAGAGGCTGAATAACAGCCGCCATAGCATTAGCCTGAGGTGCTACCAAAGCATTCTCGCCTGTAAAGCCATAGGTATCGTTAAGCACCAACATCACACCTGCAACAGTGATTGCCGACACAAACGTGCCGAGGAACTTCCAGCCCTCCTGCTTGCGAGGAGATGTACCCAACCAATAACCAATTTTAAGGTCTGTGATAAAACCTCCCGCCATCGACAAAGCCGTACAAACCACGCCACCGATAATCAACGCTGCAGTCATACCCTCAGTACCATTGATACCGACACTTACAAGCACCAACGAGCTGAGAATAAGTGTCATAAGCGTCATTCCCGATACAGGGTTTGTACCCACAATTGCAATAGCATTGGCTGCTACGGTAGTAAACAGGAACGCAATGACAAATACAATAAGCAATGCCACGACACTCTGGAAGCCATTACCCAAAAGACCAAACTGGAAGAATACGAAGCATGAAATGAGTGCTGCAATCAAGAGCGAGAGAATCAGTTTCATCGACAAATCACGCTGAGTACGAGGCTCTGCCACAGATACATCACCCTTCTTCGAAGTAAGCTCGCTAACAGCCAAACCCACAGCCTGACGGATAATGCCTGCCTGACGGATAATACCGATAAGACCTGCCATAGCGATACCACCGATGCCGATAGGACGACCATACGTTGTAAAGATATCCTCTGGTGACAACACGGCTGCCTCAGCAGAAACAGATCCGATAAGTGGTACGATCAAGAACCACACAAGACATGATCCTGCGGTGATAATAACCGCATATTTAAGACCGATGATATATCCCAAACCCAATACGGCAGCACCTGTATTAAGCGAGAATACGACCTTAAATTTGTCGGCACACATCTCTCCAAATGCTGAGATACGAGTCGAAACTACCTCGGTCCATGCTCCAAATGTGCTGACACAGAAGTCGTACAATCCACCCACAAGACCAGCGATAGCCAACAACTTAGCCTGATTGCCGCCCTTTTCGCCCGATACCAACACCTCAGTTGTGGCAGTAGCCTCAGGAAATGGATATTTACCATGCATCTCCTTGACGAAATATTTGCGGAAAGGTATCAACAATACAATACCCAAGACTCCTCCGAGCAAAGAAGAGAGGAAAATTTGGTAAAACTGCGCATCCAAACCCAAGATATAAAGTGCAGGCAAGGTAAAGATAGCACCCGCAACAATAACTCCCGAAGAGGCACCGATAGATTGGATAATGACGTTTTGTCCCAACATATTCTTCTTACCCAAAGCAGTACCCATACCGACTGCAATGATAGCGATAGGGATAGCAGCCTCGAAGACCTGACCGACCTTCAATCCAAGAAAGGCTGCAGCCGCCGAAAAGATCACAGCCATCAAAACACCCATACCAACAGAATATGGCGTAACTTCAGCTGGGGTAGAATCTGCTGGCATCAATGGTTTATACTCCTCACCCGCCTTTAGTTCACGATAGGCGTTATCGGGGAGAGAAATTTTCTGTTTCTTATTTTCCATATCTCAAAAATTTATTGGCAACAAGATGCATTAAATGTATTTATCGCCTTTGTCAAACTTAATATCATCAATGTATTTTCTGATGCTCTGCTCCTCGCTTTTGGGGCATATAAGCAACGCATCTTCTGTATCGACTATAATGTAGTCTTTCAAGCCGTTAACAACCGCTATCTTATCCTTTGGTAGAGATACGATAGAACTGCGAGTGTTGTATAGGTAAATGCCATCATGAGACTTGGCATTGGCATACGCATCCTTGCGAGAAAGCTGATACACCGATCCCCAAGTACCTACATCACTCCAGCCGAAATCGCCACATCGTACAAACACATTCTCAGCCTTCTCCATAATGCCGTAATCGATCGAAATGGATTTACACTCCGAGAAGACTTGAGTAATAGCTTCTGCCTCACGTGAAGTACCCAAATCATCGACAATAGAGCTAAAGAGTGCATGGTGCTCAGGCAAGAACTTCTCAAAAGCCTCGACAATACTCTTCACCTTCCAGATGAAGATACCTGCATTCCAGAAAAACTCACCACACTCCACAAAGGTCTGAGCAAGTTCAAGATTTGGCTTCTCGGTAAAGCACTTTACGCGGCTGATAACATCGGAATTGGATTTCTGGATATAACCATAACCTGTCTCTGGGCGACTTGGCTTAATACCGACAGTCATCAAGGCATTGCTCTGCTCGACAAATGCCTGACACTCACCGATAATGGAATGGAATTCTGTCTCATTCAGGATAAGATGATCGGCAGGAGTCACAATCATCTGTGCCTCAGGGTCAATCTTCTTAAGACTATATGCAGCATAGGCAATACATGGAGCAGTATTGCGACCTATCGGCTCACATAAAACCTGACTCTCTTTGAGTTCGGGAATATGCTCCAAAACCAGCTCTTTGTAGTTCTGATTTGTAACTACCAAAAAATTCTCTGATGGCACCATTGGCAAGAAACGCTCATAGGTGGCGCGGATGAAAGATTTACCTGTACCTAAGATATCGAGAAACTGCTTTGGCTTCGATTTTCTACTCTGTGGCCAAAAACGGGCACCGACTCCACCCGCCATAATGACGCAATATGTCCTATTTTTTACCATATAAATATAAAGAAATTTTAATAATTATACAAAGATAGAAAAATTATTCGTAACTTTGCCGACTGAAAAAGCAAATTATAACAAAAAAAGATGAAGATTAGACTCTTTACCATACCAAACATGCTTACACTTGGTAATTTGGTATGTGGATCTGTCGCTACGATTGCGATAATCGGATCTCAGGATATTAAATTGGCATTCTGGCTGGTGGTTATTGCTGCCGTTTTTGACTTCTTTGACGGATTCACAGCCCGACTGCTCAAAAGCTCATCGGCTATCGGAGGAGAGTTGGATTCTTTGGCTGACATGGTATCGTTTGGCTTGGTTCCAGCACTTGCCATGTATTACACCTTCCTCGGCGTACCTCAAGTGTCTCAAACATCTGCAGAGGTAATGGAATACGCTGCATATCTCTGCCTTATTATCGTTGCTTTTTCGGCTTTGAGATTAGCTAAGTTCAACGTAGATGATACTCAGCATACGGAGTTTTGCGGTCTGCCTACTCCAGCAAATGCTCTTTTCTGCCTCTCTATAGCATCGTTGATTGCCGCAGGGGAGTTTTCGTTGGCTAAGGAGTGGATTTTGCTCATCTCCATCATTATGGCATATCTATTGATCAGCCCAATCAGAATGTTTGCTCTGAAGTTCAAGGGATTCGGATTGAAAGGGAATGAGATTCGTTATGGATTTATTCTTTTCAGCTTGATCATGATCATCGCTTTTACCCAATATGCCATACCAGCAATAATCTTGACCTACATATTGGTTTCAGCCATAAGATGGGCAATAAATCTCAAGAAATAGTAGTTTAGTTAAAAACAGGCTAAGGATGAAGATGGCACTACGCATAATGATTTTGGTTGTCGCAGGCTTTTTTGCCCTGCTGCCAGATGTTGCGTATGCTCAGTTGGATGCTGCAGCCTTAGCTCGCGCCAATCGCCGTGGCGAGAATGTCTCATTAGGTGGAACAAACCCTTATGACACCACCCAAGAGGAGGGTGAAGAGGGAGAACAAGAGGACTCCACCAAGGTCAAAAGAATTCGCAAGCCGCTGGAGTCATACTACTTTGGAGATTCTGTTAGAGCGTTGCCAAATTTCATGTGGCACGTAAGTCGCGAGATGAACGATGTGAAAATCATGCCGATGGATACTACACTGGAGCAGTGGCGCATCGACTACCCATACTACCGCAATGGAGTAGGAGATATCACGCTCGGTGGATTGGGTCAATCGACATTGCCATTCAACTATTTTGACAGAACAAAAAGCGCAGATTTCAAGTTTGCTCAATCATACGATGCGTACACCTATAGAATGGATAATGTTCCATTCTACAACTCTAAAACTCCATATCTGAATTTCCAATATTTAGAGTCGGGGCAGAAAAAGTATAGAGAGGAGCATTTTGAGATCACCACAACACACAACGTATCGCCTTCGACCAGCTTCAATGTAAGCTACAAATCTCGTGGCACGAAGGGTCTGTATGAGTGGCAACGCACTACAAACCACAATCTGGCAGCTGCATTTGCCCACACAGGCAAGCGATACTCTCTACACGCTGCATATATCAACAACCGTATAAAGCAGCGCGAAAATGGTGGTGCAGTGGGCTTGTGGGCAGTAGCTGACACTACATTTGAACATCCTTCGGGAGTACCGATGAAGTTAGCTAATGCCGAAGCAGAAAACTCATATCGTAACAACTCGTTCTTCATCAAGCAGGCATACGCCATACCTTTGCAGAGCGTTACTGATTACGATTTCTCGTTAGCAGATTTGTCTGCAATTTATGTAGGGCATATCTTCGAATATAACACTTGGAGCAAGCTCTACACCGACAAATATGCCAAATTCACCAACGAGCGTGGAGACATAAACGACAAGGGTGAATATGAGGCTACAGAAGATGTATATTACAAGGATTGGTACATATCCCCAATCCATAGCCGCGATTCTATCAGAGAGCGAGTCCTTTCGAACAGAATTTTCGTAGAGGCGCAACCGTGGGATCGTGACGGAGCCGTAGGTCGCTTAGGTGGCGGTATCGGATTGGATATGTACGCATATTCGCAATTTGACATGAACGACTATATAGCAGGCAAGCAGGGCAAGGTAAAAAAGAGTGCTTGGTATGCTTATGGAGCCGTAAGTGGCAAGATTAAAAAAGTTGCCGATTGGGGTGCTGATCTTAAGTATTACCCATCGGGCTATAGAGGAGGAGACTTTGCATTAAATGCGCATATTGCACTCACAGCAAAGATCCGCAGTAACCCCGTTATCCTCTCAGGACGATTCTCGCAGACAATGCAGTCGCCCTCTTATTGGGAGGAAAACCTATTCTCGAATCACTATGTGTGGTTCAACTCCTTTGAAAAGGAGGATGAAACTCGTTTTGAGGTATCGCTCGAAATCCCTGCATGGGCTTTGGAGATCAAAGCATGGCAGGGCGTTGTATCCAACAAAATCTATTATGATGCAACAAGCATGATTCAGCAGGAATCAGGAGCGATAAGCATGACGAGTTTGTATGCTCGCAAAGATTTCCGTTTAGGCGGATTTCATTTCGACCACAGGGCATTGATGCAGTGGAGTTCGAATCAGGATGTTATTCCCGTTCCCACCGTCAGCGCGTATCTCTCTTACTACTATGAGTTTTGGGTAAAGAGCAACGTGCTGAGGATGCAGTTAGGATTTGACGGCAAGCTTAATACCAAGTATTATGCTCCTTCGTACAATCCAGCATTGGCAAGTTTCTACAACCAGCGAGAGTATAAGATAGGTAACTATCCCTATATTGACGCTTTTGTGACGGCTAAGTGGAAGAGAATGCGCATTTTCTTGAAATACCAGCATGCGAATATGGGGCTCTTCGGCAATGGTCAGTATATGACTGCCGCAGGTTACGCCCAGAATCCAGGTATGTTCAAGATGGGTATCTCTTGGGGTTTCTATGATTAGCGGACTCGACAGCTCGACATAAGCTGCCCGCAAAGTAAAATTTTATGTCAAAAAAGACAATTATCTTTTCGATTGTCATCGTATTGGGAGTTGCCTTCTTCGAGTCGAAGATCTTTCGCAATGAGCTCGCCGAGAATGTAGTTCTCCCTGAGACAATCAAAACTGATGTAATCGCTGAGACAGCGACAGAGATTAAGGAGTCGGTAGAGGATGAGTGGATCATCTCTACATACGACCAGATGATGCAACGCATCGGCAAAGAAGAGGGACAAGATTGGCTTCTGATGAGTGCCATCGCTTACAACGAGTCTCGTTTTAAGTCAAACCTAATTTCTAAGCAGGGTGCGATCGGTCTGATGCAGGTAATGCCTATCGTAGGCCGACAATTCAACGTGGAGAAGGAGGCTATTGCCGATCCTGAGACAAACATCCGCTTGGCAAGCAAGTTGCTCAAGCAGATCGACAAAACACTCAAGATCAGCCCATCCACACCGATTGAAGATCGGTTAAGTATTATTCTTGCGAGCTACAACGGAGGTATCGGTCATGTATCGGATGCTCGCCGTTTAGCAAAGAGCAATGGAGAGAATCACAACTCTTGGGAGGTCGTAGCCCGATATCTGAAGATGAAGGCAGACCCAGAGGTTTACCAAAGCGAGTTGGTTCGTCACGGTAAGTTCACAGGAAGCCGCCAAACGGAAGCTTATGTAAGAGAAGTGATGAAGCGTTATGATGTATATCGTCAGATGATATACGGAGAGAATAGCATCACACCAGCTTCACAGATTGCTCTTAAGTAAAGAAAAGAGACTGCGCGACCCAATGCGGTTGCGACAGTCTTTTTTATTGTTCGAGCCAATAAAAAAGTTGCCGACCCTAAAAAAGGATCAGCAACTTTTTATTTGAAGATCTTACTACTTCTTGTCCTCATTCTTACCTCTGCGCTCGTAAAGGAAACGGCGAATCTTCTTCGATGGAGTCTTAACAAACTCATCCTTCTCTTCAACAACCTCAGAGATGCGCGAGAAGCGATTTACCTTAGAGTTGACATACTTCATGATATCCTTCTTCAACTCCTCCATCTTCTCTTCCCATTCACGCTCCTTCTCCTTGAACTTATCGCGAGAAATCTCCCAACGCTCCATCCACTCGTTCTTGAGTCGCTCGATGGCATCTGAATCGTAGTGAACAAGTGCTACCAAATGACCATCCTGCTCGATAACGATAGACTCCGAGACATAAGCATAGGTGTTAAGCACAGACTCGATATCCTCTGGGTAGATATTCTCGCCACTTGCACCGACAATCATATTCTTCAGACGACCTTTAATATAAAGGTAACCATCCTTATCTAATTCACCCAAGTCTCCTGTGCGGAACCAGCCATCTTTAGTAAATACCTCGGCTGTAGCCTCTGGATTCTTATAATATCATTGCATAACCGATGGGCTATTGATAACGACCTCACCATGACCTGTCTCGGGGTTGATATTGTCGAGACGAATCTGCACTCCAGCCATAGCAGGACCTGTAGAACCGAGACGACACTTTCCTGGGATCTGACCAGCCGCCATTGGAGCAGTCTCAGTCAAACCATAACCGATAGCATAAGGGAAACCTCCCTCATAGAGGAAAGTCTCGGTATCGATATGCAACTTCGATCCGCCGATACCCAAGAAGCGAATACGACCACCAAACGCCTTCATCAACTTCTTAGATGCAATGCGATGCAGAATACGGCGGATGAAACCTATGCCATAGAGCGTAGAGATAAACTTATTGGCGGTAAACTTCGATTTGACCTGACTATTATATACCTTCTCGATAATAAGTGGCACGATAAGGAAGATAGTAGGGCGCACCTTACGCAAAGCTGGCAACAGAACAGATGGTGTAGGTGGCTTCTCCAGATAGGTCATCCTACCACCTCCGCTAAAGATCAGCAGCAATCCCAAAGTACACTCATAGGTATGCGACATAGGCAGCACAGAGAGTGTCACATCATCCTCGCGGATAGGGAACAACACATTACACAAGCTGGCATTAGACGCCAAATTATAATGTGTCAACATCACGCCCTTAGGCTTAGATGTAGTACCTGAGGTATAGATAATTGCAGCCAGATCTTCTGGCTTAGGCATAGCCTTAGAGCCTTGCGCCTTGACAGTCTGAGAGATAATGCTCAGATTCTTGGTACGGATAACGATATTTAGTTTGCTGACAGTCTCCTTGGAGAGTTTGGTAAAAAGTTTATCTGACACCAACAACGCCTTAGCCTCGGAATGTTCGATAAGCGAATCCAACTCCTCGCCTGTAAAATCGGGCATCAACGGCACGACAACCATACCCGCTGTGGTAACAGCAAAATAACTAACGCCCCAGTTTGGCATACTACTACTGAGCAGAGCAACCTTATCGCCAGGATTCAGACCTGCATCAAGCAAAAGATCCTGCACATGATTCACGCGCTCCAAAACCTCCTTGTATGTAACATCCTCACCGCCAAACATCGAAAAGGCGATATTGTTAGAAAACTTCTCAACACTTGTGTGAAGAAGCTCATAAATAGTCTTTAATTTGATCATAAAAAGATATTTATTGTAATTTTGTGTAAAGATAGTAAAAAAATATTAACTTTCAACCTATAAGTGTTTAAAATGGAAAATTTTATGTTGAATACGGGAAAATTATTGGCTACAAAAGTCGGTTTTGACATTTGTGGCATAACTCCATGTAAACACTTAGTCGTAAACGAGCGTGCTTATCGTGATTGGTTAGCAAAAGGTTATGACTCAACACTGGAGTACATGCGCCGAAATCTGGACAAGCGATTCAATCCCGAAAATTTAGTAGAAGGGGCAAAGAGCGTCATCGTTTGTGGGGTGAGTTACAAATCGCCGATCAGCGGGGGATACACATCTAAAGATCGAGAAAAAATTGCCTCCTATGCCTGCAACAGAGACTACCATAAGAGCATAAAGAAGATGCTCCAGACTCTGCTGAAAGAGTTACAAAAGATATATCCTAAGCTTGAAGGCAGAGCATTTGTCGATACAGCTCCATTGCTTGAAAAACAACTTGCCGTTGAGGCAGGTTTAGGGTGGATAGGTAAACAATCATTACTCATCACTCCAGAGTTCGGCTCGTACGTTCTGCTTGGAGAGTTGGTCATAAATATGGAGTGTGACCAATATGACAAGCCCTTGGAGGGCGTAGGATGTTCTGAATGTCAGCGATGCGTGGAATCATGTCCTGCGCATGCAATAGTAGAGCCAATGGTTATAAATACTGCAAAGTGCATATCATGTCGCACGATAGAGGCTGAACAGAAAAAAACCGACAATAATCTGCATGGGTGGATATTCGGCTGTGATGAGTGTCAAAACTGTTGCCCTTACAACAAAAAGGCAAAGCAGCACACCAATCAGCATTTCGACCCATTGTTTGATCCTCGAGAGATTGCGACCTCAAAGTGGATCAAAATGAGCGAAGAGGAGTTTCAAAACAGATTTGGCTCTACGCCAATGAAACGGGCAGGGCTTGAGAGGATAAAAAAGAATATAGCAGGAGAATAAAAAAATAGGTTGTCACGAACTCGTTGTCGGACAACCTATTACTTATTTATAAACTCACCTATATATTATTTATAGAAGAGTGAGCTGATCTCCTTGTAGTTGTGAACATGCTCGATAACCTCAGCAAAGATATCAGCTACTGTCAATACAGTAAACTTGTGAAGATCCTTCTCTGGGTTAAGTGGAATAGTATCGGTAACGATAACCTCCTCCAACTTACTCTCATTAATGCGCTCATAGGCAGCACCAGAAAGTACAGGGTGAGTAATCACAGCACGTACACTCTTGGCACCCTTGTCAATAAGCATATTGGCAGCCATACAGATAGTACCAGCAGTATCGATCATATCATCAACGATAATCACATTACGACCCTCTACATCGCCGATAGCAGTCATGCTACCAACTACGTTAGCCTTAGCACGCTCCTTGTGTGAGATGATGATAGGAGCCTCCAAATGCTTGGCGTATGAGTGCGCACGCTTAGCACCACCCATATCTGGAGAGGCGATTGAGAGGTTTTCGATATTCAGGCTCTTCAAATATGGCACGAAGATACCACTTGCATAGAGAGCATCAACAGGAACATCGAAGAAGCCCTGAATCTGATCGGCATGCAAATCCATAGTCATGATGCGATCTACGCCTGCAGCAACCAAAAGATTAGCAACCAACTTAGCTCCGATTGGAACGCGTGGACGATCCTTACGATCCTGACGTGCCCAACCAAAATATGGCATCACGGCGATAACCTTATATGCCGAAGCACGGCGAGCAGCATCGATCATCATCAAAAGCTCCATCAAATTATCCGATGATGGGAAAGTTGACTGAATGATAAATACTGTACAACCACGAATCGACTCATTGTAATAGGGCTGAAACTCACCATCACTGAACTGAAGAACTTCTGCATCACCGAGTGTAGAGCCATAGCTTGCTACAATCTTCTCGGCCAAATAACGAGAGCTACGTCCCGCAAAGAATTTAATTTTATGAACAGCCATTTTGTTATGTAATTTTATATTGCAAATATATCTACTTTTTATACGCTAAAAGGTTTGATTCGAGGTTTTGTTTTTAACCAATTATAAACATTTCTCTATAAACCCTAATATCTCGTCTCGTCCAACGCCCTTTTCACTCGATGAGGTAAACATCGGAGGCAACTCTTCCCACTGCTCGGAAAGCACCGCGCTATATCGTTCGACACTACGGCGAAGTTGCGAAGCGGAGAGTTTGTCGGCTTTGGTGAAAATTATACCAAACGGAACGCCATTTTCGCCCAGAAGTTCAATAAACTTAAGGTCAATGGTCTGAGGCTCAAGACGCGAATCAACCAAGACAAACAAAAAGTGCATCTTCTCGCATTTAAGTACATAATCGAGTATGATCTTAGAGAACTCACCTCGCTTATTCTTCGAAACACGCGCATAACCGTAACCTGGTAAATCGACCAAGTACCACGAATTATTTATACAGAAATGATTTATCAGGCGTGTCTTACCCGGGGTAGAAGAGACCTTAGCCAAACCTTTGCGATTGGTAAGCATATTTACAAGCGAAGACTTACCGACATTACTGCGACCAATAAAAGCAAAATCACGCAAATCATCTTTGGGGACTTGCGAAATCTTCTCCGAGCTACACTTGAATTCTGCTTTAGTTACCTGCATCAGATTAAGGTTCTGTTTGATTATATAAAATACGCTAACTCCTAAACTCAAGAAAAAACTCTCAAACGTCCAAAAGTGGCATATTTGTGACGCAAAGTTATGAAAAAAAATGGAGTATCAAAATTAAAGCCACTAAAGAATCATACACAACGCAAAATAAAAACATATCGCAGTCCGAGAACGAACTGCGATATGAATAATTATGCCGATATTCAACTACTTAACAGTAGAGAAACGCAATTTATAGCTCATCGGCTCCTTAGGCACGTAATACTCCTGCAAAGTACCAGGACCGCACGAAGCATTACCCAAGCCACGCATATAGGCGTCAAGATGCAAAACGGTATATGGACGTGGAGTCATCTCCCAATAATGGTTGGCTTTCATCATATCCTCATCGGTATATGGCAGAGCAGAGAAGTTAACATCTCCCTCGGTCTGGATCTTCACGCCAAAGCCCTTATCATCTGAGAATACAACCTCACGCAAGCCCTCGCGGTTACCTGTGGTCTGAGGCTTAACATAACGCTCAGCCATATCCTTAACGTAAGTAGAGTAGCGACCTACCAATACGCCATCCTTACGATCCGAAGCACTCTCCCAAGGTCCATAAGCGTAGTAGTCAACCTTATTGAGAGTAGAATCAATACCACAAACCAAACCAGCACGGCGAAGATTACCATGCTGAGGATAGAATGTAGCCTCGACATCCATCACGCCCTGTGGATAGATCGTATAATTGATCTGTGTTGCACAATGGCTACCACCTCGGCGAGTCTTAACAACTACATTACCATCAACCTCCTCGACTGTGATCTCACCCTTAGCCTCCAGACCGTTAGAGACATTACCGAAACGGTCATTCTCGATCCAACGGAGATTATCATAGATAAAGCCCTCGCCATGAGAGATAATCTGGCGTGAATCCATCACCAGCTCAGTCATACGACCTGTCTCAGGATCAAACGCAACGGCGATCTTATCATTTGCAATACGGATCTCATGCAAAGCAGATGTCTGAGCCAAAGGTGCGCCCTTAGAAGAGATCTTCTTGAGTGGAGCGCGCTCAACAAGCTCAAACTGAGCTGTAGCCTCCTCATAATCTGCCTCGGCATAGAGCGTAGCAGCACGGCGAACAAGGCGAAGGTTGAGCATCACCTCATCACCCAACTTCTGAGCCTTGAGCAAAGAAGCCTTAGAGAGTTTAAGGTTAAGGATATGAGATTTATATGTCGCTATCTCAGGCATAGCGATACGCTTCTGAGAGACAACATTGCCATTCTTGACAACCTCATATACCAAATCAAACTCCGCAAGCGAAGTGAAATTGTACTTATTGAGGACAGCCACCTTTACCTGATTCTTTGCTTTATCTACCTCCTGCAAATCAAACTTCACGTACTGATATATAGACTTCACCTCCTTGAGCTTAGAGCTCTCGTGACGTGTAGCAGGGATCACACCATTAGAGCAGAAGTTACCCTGATGAGGACCTGGGTAATCATAACCCGTATGGAGACGATAAACACCTTGCTTAATCTCTTGTGGATCATAGATTGCCTGATCTACCCAATCCCAGATACAACCTCCGATACAAGCATTTGAAGACTCGATAACCTCCCAATACTCCTTCAAGTTTCCGATAGCGTTACCCATGGCGTGAGCATACTCACAGAGGAACATAGGCTTATCCAGATTGCTCGTATTGCGAGCCATCCAATCCATACTAGGATACATCACCGAATATACATCCGAGAAGCGAACTCCTCCGTATGGACGACCATCGCGATGCGAACTTTCGTGATGCACTGGACGTGGATCCAAGCTCTTCACCTTATCGTAGCAGAATTCGAAGTTGTCGCCATCGCCATTCTCATTACCCAAGCTCCACATAAATACAGATGGGTGGTTACGATCTCTGAGCACAAGACGCTCTACGCGATCCACGAAGGCTGGGATCCACGATGGACGGCTTGAAATACTCTGATTAGCATGGTCCTCCAAATCTGCCTCATCCACACAATACAAACCATAGTAGTCGAACATGGCATACATACGTGCAGCATTAGGGTAGTGGCTTGTACGAATTGTGTTGATATTATTCTGCTTCATCAGCATGATATCCTTGAGCATTGTCTCGTTGGTCACAGCACGACCACGCAAAGGATCTGTATCGTGACGATTCACACCCTTGAAGAAAACTCTCTGACCATTGATATAGATCAACGAGTTTTCGATCTTAACCTCGCGGAATCCATGCTTAGTAGAGAATGCCATCTCCTGCTTGCCCTTATCATCAAACTGGACAACTCGCAGGGTATAGAGGTTTGGCTTTTCGGCACTCCACAACTTCACATTCTCAACCTTCATTGTAAAGCGGTGAGGCAATGAAGCGATACGAGCTGCAGTATTTAACGCTACAGAGTCGCTTGTAACCAAGTTGTCGGCAGCGTCATAAAGTGCTACCTTAACGCTCTTCTTTGAAGGAATGAAATCACGATTGTCAATCTCGATATCGACATTAAGTTCGGCATTTTTATACTCAGAATCGAGCTTGCTTGTGATATAGTGGTCACGAACAGCAACCTTAGGCACGTTATATAGATATACATCGCGGAAGATACCACTCATGCGGAACATATCCTGACACTCCAGATACGAGCCATCTGACCAACGGAACACCTGCACAGCCAAGCGGTTGTCGCCCTTGCGCAAGAACTTAGTAACGTCAAACTCAGTCACATTGTTTGCACCCTGAGTATAACCTACATACTCGCCATTGAGCCATACGAAAGCAGCCGAATAGATACCGCCGAAGTGGATAAATGTACGACTTCCGTCCCACGAAGCAGGAACCTTGAATGTGCGAACATACGAACCGACAGGGTTGATGCCATAATTTTTACCGCCATTGTTAGTCCCTGGGTGAGCCTTGATGAATGGAGGGGTATTTGAGTGAGGATACGCCACATTAGCATAGATAGGTTTGTCGTAGCCCTGCATCTCCCAATTCGATGGCACAGGGATATTATCCCATGAGCTGACATCGAAACTATCTTTATAAAAATCTAACGGACGCTTAGAAGGCTCTGGCACCAGATTGAATTTCCAATCACCGTTCAAGCTCTGATAACGATCATTCTCTGGAGTAGTCCATGGAGTAGCATAATATGCCTTATCTGCCAACATCTTCTCCTCGTTCTCATATGGCATATAGGTGGCTACGCCACGCTCCTTGTTCTCGGCAAACATAGTTTCATCCTCCCAATATGGAGCTTCGATCTTAGGCTTCTCAACCTGCTCGAATGTTACCCATGCCGCACGATCTGACTCGTTACGCTCTACAGCCCACAAACGACCATTTCCCCAACGATACATCGTGTGAGGCTTGTTGGCAGAGACAAGTATGTAGGCTCCCTTCTCAGCAGCTGGCACGATGTTAAATTTAGCATTCTCCCACACTCCAACCTGAGCAGGCCACTGCAAAAGGTGCTTGATGGATTGATTACCGCCACCATCATCGAAGTGCTGACCATAGAAAGCATTTTCAAAAACAAAGGTAAAGAGATTGATACTCTTTATGTTCCAATACTGACCACGATTCTCCGTTTCTGGCTTCTCTGCCACGATACGAGCATCATTCTCACCTGAATCACCATTACCCAAGACCAACTCAGGCTGCTCGAAGAGGCGGATTTTATAGGTCAGATCATCATCAAAACCAGCATAGCGTGACTCCACGATAGAGAACTTGGCTCCCTTGAGCTTTTTAGCCTGTTCACGAGCGACCAACTTTACACCTTTGGCATCTACCGCCAAGGCAACATCGGCAGCATTTGTAGGGTAGAGGATGCCATCCTCAAACTTCCACTTCTGCAACTCATCCGAACCGTTGTTCTCTCCCACCTCGACATTACGACCATTGACTCTTAGAGCCTGATTAGTCTGAGGATTAATCAAACGCCAGCTACCCGAAAGTTCACTCAACTTCCAGAATTGCAACGCTTCGCCATCTTTCAGAGCAGAGACCACCAACTTGTGATCCTCACTCTGAGCAATAGCCTTACCCTCATGCGTCAGCAAGTGATAGAGCTTGCCCGCCTGAAAATTTGCTTGCGCCGACACCCTCAGAACTCCAAACACGCATAGAATGAGCGCAAGTGATTTAATTAAAAAATTTTTACTCATAATTTGTTTATTTATTGGTTTAATATCTTTGCTACTTTTTCAAGACATCTCTCAGACGCTCCTCAGCCTCCGAAATCATATCCTTAGTACCGCTTCCGTCTGAAACATACTTAACAACCATCTCGGCATACTCCAGACTTTGCTTAATATTTTCATTGGGCTTAAGTTTACTCACCTGAGAAAGTAACTTCTGCAACTCCTCCAAATCCTCCAGCTCAGGCAAATTGCCAGGTCGCATAGAGTTTATCGCAGCATTGAGAGCCGAAGCCGCAGCATCTATCTCTTGTTGATTGAAGTTCTTGCCTTCATTGCGCATCACCTTCTGAGCCATCTCATATTGTTCCATCATACGAGCGTAGCCATGCGTAGCCCATGGAGAATACTCTGGAACTTTAACCTCCATATCATTCCACGCCTGTTGCGCTTTCTGACGCTGAGACGCAATCTCGACAGCCTCACTCAGCGCAGTACGCTGAATATTCCACATAGAGACCAAATCAGAGATTGCTGTATTAAGTTTGAGGCGTTGGCGATCAACCACGCTCTGTTGTTTGCTCTTGGCACAGATCTCCTTTGACTCAGCCAAAACACCTTGTAACTTGGCGTAGCTGTCCCAAGTATAAGATCGTGCATTGCGCTGCTCAGCACTCTTGATAGCACTCTCCAAAGCCGAAAGATCAAATTGTATTGCCTCCAATCGCTCTACGGATTTGTCAATGAGCTTAATCTGCTTGGAGATTTGTGACTTGGTGGCATCATTTGTCTGATACAAAGTCTCGCCATCACTAATCGCTTGGCTTAACGCACTAAAAGATTGAGCCGTATAGTGCTCCTTGCTGAAAATTTTAGCCTGCTGGATAGCCTCTGCCAACAAAGCCTTAGACTCGGCATTGCTATCGGTAACCAGATTGATACGGAAATAGTGAGTAGAGTTGTGGCTATGGTAATAGTCTGGCTTAAAGCTCAAATCGCCGATAGTCATACTATACAGATTACCATCGGTACCACCCGCCTTAGTAGCTCCGTTACACTCAACATCTGCCAAAGAGGAATCCACACTCAATGTAGCCGCAGTCCAATTACTAACGCCCTCAGCCGCCATAGCCAAAGGTCCATACATAAATGTACCAACCCACATAGGTGTAAATTGGGTATTGGTCTCGTTGATAGCCGTAGCGGCACGCTCCATCTTGTCGGGACCGAAATTGATATGCTTGGTAAATGGCATAATCACCTCTACAACATCCTCCTCGCTCCACTCGCGGGCTGGGATCTCGACATAAGAGCAAGGCTTATATGCCTTAGCCAAAGATTGACCATTGAGCTTAACGTCAAAGCCCTCGGTTGCCCAATATGGGACTCTTAGCTTCATGGAAAAATGCGCCGAGCCTTTTACACTGATTCGACTATGCTCCGATGGCCACAAAGACTCCTGATTGATGGTAACGCCTTTGGCTTGCCACTTAGCCAAAGAAGGCAAATAGAGAGCTACCCATACGGTATCATCTGAAACAAAGTACGCAGCCTCCTGATACTTCACGTGATTCTCCGAGCCCGTACCGCCACAACAAGATGACTGTGGGGTGGTGTTACCCCAAGGCTTGGCTGCATTAAGACCTACGGCATATTGGTAGGTGGTCATGTAATGGGTGGCATGAAGTGAGCCGACAATCTGATTATACAGAACACGCTCATAGTAATCCATATATTGAGCATTATCGGGATCGAAACAATTGAGATCCTTACTCAACTTAGCCAAATTGTATGCGCAACAAGTCTCATTGATAGTAGGATTAGGACTCATGTTGCGATTACGATCTGACGATACGTTGGAATTCATACTCAAAATCTGAGTATATGGCTGACGGAACATCTCGCCATTGCCGACACCTCCCGTTGCATACGCGTAACGTCCCTGAATCATATTCCAGAAGTTGTAGGCTATATTGTAGTAATATGGGTTGGCGTTACCTCTAAAGCTACGCAAAGCACTTGTGATTTTAGGAATATGTTGATTGGCGTGGCGAGTTCTGATATCATCTATATTCTTTGACAAGGGATCGTAAAAAGCAGGAGAGTCAAAGAAGTTGGAAGCCTCCAACAAACGCGCCTTATCCTCTTTATCGCTTACCATCTCCGAGAGTCGAGCCAACGATTCGCCCGTACCACCATCTTCGCCAGCGATATACATATTCCACATCTCGTAGCGATTACCAGGCTTTGATCTACGCTCGGCTTGAGAGCCCTCCTTATTGACAAAGGTACGATAATGCAGGCGATTCCAGATCCACAAGCCCATATCTTTAGCTATAAGCAGGGCTTTATCGGCAAGAGCCTTATCATCCACATAGGTGGCAATGTCGATAAGACCTGCCAACTGCTTATGGATTGAGTAATATGGAGCCCACACCCAATTATTATTGTCATAACCGCGATACATCTCGATAAGCGCAGGATGGTGAGCAGGGATAGCATTGAGATAACCATAACCATACTTCTCATACTCTTTTTTATGCTCATCAAACGCTGCCCAACTACCTTTCATCTGACGAAGTTCCTCCTCGGGAGCAAAATCGCGAGCCTCCCAATAGCGACCCAGCTCCTCATTCCACACAAAAGTACGCTCCTGACACTCACGAAGCTCATTCACCATACGAGCGATATTACGGCGCAGAGCATCTTTATCCTGCTGAGTGGTAGCACTCGCAAAGGCAAAAGCCAAAGCCGACATATAGTGACCCGAGCCATGACCTTTGAGTTTGGTGGTAGGAGAGTCCCAACCATCGGATGGGGTATAACCTTCGGTTGAAAGACCGTATGTATCACGATAGTTGTATAGCTGTTGTGAGACATCCCAGCTAAGGATGGTACGAATAGCCAAATCTCTATTCGAAGTAAGGCGATTATCGCCAGTTATCGTAACATCATCTATCGGCAAAGGCTCAGCCACGGGTTTTGCAGCTGGCACTTCCCATGCTTTATCTACAACAGTAACAGAAGCCTCGATGGGATAACCTTCGGCAGTGGTATTATCGCCCGTGATATGACCAATAATGGTGTATTGCTTACCCACAGGATATTGAGCCTGCTCTTTTTCTACGCTCAAAGCAGAGTTACTCCACTTAACTTGGCGCAAGGCTTGGCTCTGATCTGAATATGTCACCAACACCTGATAAGGCAGACGAGGCACGCTACCCACAGGAGACTCCACCACAATCTGCTCAACATCGGTAATAACTTTGGTTATTTGTCCCGATTTTTTACGCACTGATTTAGGTTGTGCATATATAGCTATAGGCTCAACCACCATTGCTAAAAACAGCAGACAGAAAATAAATTTCCTCATACTTTTACTTCTCGTTATTGGTTATTAGTTTAAGCTAAACAAAATATCGCTCTAAATTAGCTGATTTTCCCGAAATATCAAAATATAATCATGTTTTATAAAAATAGCACAACTCGAAAACAATATACGCCCTACGGTTTAAAAATCTTTAAATTTTATTTTGAGATTTAAAAGATTGTGCATAATTTTGTTTATCGTTTTGTCAGTTTTTCTGCTGAGGAGATATATTTTAAGTGAGAGGGAGATAATACCTATAGTAATAAACCAATATTTAATTGTTATGAAAAAATTGGAGTCGCCAGCTATTTTGGTAGTTGACATGTTAAACGATTTCGTCACAGGTGCTCTTGCATGTGACAGAGGTAAAGCTATTGTTCCTGCAACTGCTGAATTACTTGATGCAGCTCGAGAGGCAGGAGTTCCTGTAATTTTCTGTAACGATGCCCACATTGCTGGCATCGACCGAGAGCTTAAATTGTGGGGTGATCACGCCATCGCTGGCACAAAGGGAGCTGAGGTAATTCCAGAGCTCAAGCTTTGCGACAAGGATTACGTAGTTCCAAAACGCCGTTACAGCGGATTTTTCCAGACTGATTTGGACATTTTGTTGAAAGAGTTAGGTGTAAAGACTGTTGTCATGACAGGTTTGCACGCTCACATGTGCGTACGTCACACTTCAGCTGATGCCTATTGCTTGGGATACGATGTAGTAGTGGCAAAACAGGCTACAGACTCATTCACAGAGGAAGATTACCTCAATGGTTTGGCTTATCTGAAGACCTGCTACGGAGCAGATGCCTACACCAACGAGGAGTTGATCGCAATGTTCTAAGCGTAAAAAACTATCTACCAATAATATATTCGGGAGTAAGTGTATCTTATTCTCGAATATATTTTATATATTTGCAAAACAAACTAATTCATAACACAAACAAATTACTACTTTATGTTGCGAAAACTACGAATCATTATCGCAACCATCTTTTTTACTCTGATCACGCTTTTGTTCCTCGACTTTACAGGAACCCTGCATGGTTGGTTCGGGTGGTTAACCAAAATCCAATTTTTACCAGCAGTAATGGCTCTCAACGTGGGAGTTATTGTATTTTTGATCGCATTGACGCTGATATTCGGACGTGTGTATTGCTCTACAATCTGTCCTTTGGGCGTTATGCAAGACCTTATCTCTTGGTTTGCAGGTAAGCGTAAGAAGAATCGTTTTAAGTTCTCACCAGCTAAGAGCTACTTGCGTTATGGCGTATTAGTTCTCTTTGTAGCGGCGATGGTAGCGGGCATCGGTTCTGTAGTAGCTTTGCTTGCTCCATATAGCTCTTATGGTCGTATCGCGCAGAATCTGCTCTCGCCACTTTACAAGTGGGGCAATAACCTTTTGGCTTTCATCGCCGAGAAGGTTGACAGCTATGCATTCTACTCGACAGACGTAATCGTTGCTTCATTTGGCACATTCGCTATAGCGGCTGTCACTTTGATCGTTATCGGCTATTTGGCATGGCGTAGCGGTAGAACATATTGCAATACTATTTGTCCTGTTGGCACTGTACTCGGTGAGTTGTCGCGCTTCTCACTTTTGAAGCCTGTGATTGACACCGACAAGTGTATCAACTGCGGTAAGTGCGCACGTAACTGCAAGGCTTCATGTATCGATGCTAAGAATCACGCTATCGACTATACTCGTTGCGTGGTTTGTATGGATTGCTTGGAGAGTTGCTCGGTTGATGCCGTAAAATATACTTTGCGCTGCAAGGCTTCATCTTGTAAAAAGAGCTCAGAGCCTAAGGTGGACTCTTCTCGCAAGAGTTTCCTCATTGGCGCAGGTCTTTTGGCTGCATCGGCAGCTAAGGCTCAGGAGATGAAGGTTGACGGCGGATACGCTACAATCATCGGCAAGAAGGCTCCAAAGCGCGAAATCAACCCAACTCCAGCGGGATCATTGAGCGTAAAGAACCTCACTTCAAAGTGTACTGGATGTCAGCTTTGTGTATCGGCTTGTCCTACAAACGTATTGCGCCCATCGGCTGATTTGAAGAGCTTCATGCAGCCTGTAATGTCATTCGAGAATGGCTATTGCCGTCCTGAGTGTAGCAAGTGTTCGGAGGTTTGTCCTGCGGGAGCTATCCAGCCTATCACAGTAGAAGAGAAATCTTCTACCCAGATCGGTCACGCAGTATGGGTAAAGGCAAATTGCATTGTGCTTACCGATGATGTAGATTGTGGCAACTGCGAGCGTCACTGTCCTTCGAAGGCTATAACAATGGTTCCTTCAGATCCTAACAACCGCCGTTCACGCAAGATTCCTACAATCAACGAGGAGCGTTGTATCGGATGTGGTGCGTGCGAGAACCTCTGTCCAGCACGTCCTTTCAGTGCCATTTATGTGGAGGGTCATAAAACTCATAGTACAATCTAAAAAAGAGCATGAAGATGGAGAACAAGAAATATAGTATCAATCGTAGAGAGTTCCTCAAGCGTCTGGGCTTGGGAACAGCTATTACCACTACGGCTCTTGCAGGTTGTAAGAGCGCATCATCTGTAGATGAGAGTGATGTACCAACAGATAAGATGACATATCGCACCAACCACAATACAGGCGACAAGGTTTCGATCCTTGGTTATGGCTGTATGCGTTGGCCTCGTAAAAAGACTGGTAAGAACGAGAATGAGTTGGATCAGGAGGCTATCAACGAGTTGGTAGATTATGCGTTGGAGCATGGTGTAAACTTCTTCGACACTGCCCCTGTATATTGTCAGGGTAGATCGGAGGCTGCAACAGGTATCGCCCTAAAGCGTCATCCTCGCAACAAGTATTTCATCGCAACCAAGCTCTCGAACTTCTCAAACTCATCGCGCGAGAACTCGATTTTGATGTATAAGCGTTCGATGGAACTTCTGCAGGTAGATTACATAGATTATTACCTCTTACACTCATTGGGTGGCAGAGACGATTTCCACCGCCGCTATCTTGACAACGGCATGATCGACTATCTGATGGAGGAGCGCAAGGCAGGTCGCATCCGCAACTTAGGATTCTCATTCCACGGTAATTTGGAAAGCATTAAATATATCTTGTCTTACCACGAGAAGGTACATTGGGACTTCTGTATGATCCAGATGAACTACTCTGATTGGCGATTCTCAGACATCGGCAAGATCTATGATTTGCTTGCCGAGATGAACATCCCAACAAACGTCATGGAGCCTCTTTTGGGAGGTCGTTTGTCAAACGTACC
>JAFXLG010000024.1 GCA_017531305.1 Alistipes sp. | reverse complement strand
ACTGATGCGAATGCAGATTGCTGCCGAGAGCAAATTGTGCAGAGTGATGCAACGCATTGGCAAACGCACTCACATTGAGCGAAATGGTGTATTCCTCTTCCTCCAAAAGGTGGTTGACAGCAGCCGCAAAGAGCAAGCCGACCAACCCACCGAAGAGAAAAAAGTAAGTTAAGCAAATTACACAAATCAGATGAAAATAGCAGTCGCCGGTACAGGCTATGTGGGATTGTCGATAGCCACTCTTTTGGCGCAACACAATGAGGTTGTTGCAGTCGATATTATCCCCGAGAAGGTGGAGATGATTAATAACCGCATCTCCCCAATCCAAGATGATTACATAGAGAAATATCTTGCGGAAAAGGAATTGAATCTTCGCGCCACACTCGATGCTGAAGATGCCTACAAGGGTGCAGATTTTGTGGTAATTGCAGCTCCTACAAATTACGATCCACACAAAAACTTCTTTGACACATCGGCAGTTGAGAGTGTCATCGACTTGGTGTTGAAGGTCAATCCTGAGGCGGTGATGGTTATCAAATCAACTATCCCTGTGGGATATTGCCGCTCGCTTTATGTTAAGTACGCACAGCAGTTTAAGGAGCAGGGTTTTGACTCTACCCATAAACTTCGCCTTCTATTCTCGCCCGAATTCCTGCGCGAGAGTAAGGCGCTTTATGACAATCTCTACCCAAGTCGCATTATCGTAGGATATCCTAAGATGATAGACCAATTCGGAGAAGAGAATGAGGCTATAAAAGCAATTGCTGGTAATCATCTTGAAGATGCAGCGCACACCTTTGCAGAGTTGTTGAAACAAGGTGCTCTGAAAGAGGATATTCCGATCTTGTTTATGGGTCTGAAAGAGGCTGAGGCGGTGAAACTTTTTGCGAATACATATCTGGCACTGCGAGTCAGCTATTTCAACGAGTTGGATACATACGCCGAGATGAAGGGACTTGATACTCAGGCAATAATTACCGGTATCGGTCTGGACCCACGCATCGGTACTCACTACAATAACCCCTCCTTTGGCTATGGTGGTTACTGTCTGCCCAAGGATACCAAGCAGCTGCTTGCCAACTATGACCACGTTCCGCAGAATATGATGACTGCCATTGTGGAGAGTAATCGTACCCGCAAGGATTTTATCGCAGATCAGGTGCTCGCCAAGGCGGGATATTACACCGCATCGAGTCAGTGGAGCAGTGCTAAGGAGCAGGAGGTGGTGATTGGTGTCTATCGACTCACTATGAAATCGGGGTCGGACAACTTCCGCCAGAGCGCCATACAGGGTGTGATGAAGCGCATCAAGGCCAAGGGTGCCAAGGTGATTGTCTATGAACCAACTCTGGAAGATGGCTCGACCTTCTTTGGTAGTGAGGTGGTCAATAACTTCGAGGAGTTTAAGCGTCGTTCGCAGGCTATTATCGCCAACCGTTACGACACTTCGCTCGACGATGTGGCCGACAAAGTCTATACACGCGACGTATTCAAAAGGGATTAGCGATGGTTGAGTATAATGTTGTTTTGTCGGATAAGGTCATTTTGGTGACCGGCGCGGCGGGCTTTATTGGAGCTAATCTCGTTAAGCGTCTGCTTGACGATTT
>JAFXLG010000023.1 GCA_017531305.1 Alistipes sp. | reverse complement strand
TCGCTGATTACAAGACTATCGGTTGTAAGTATATCGTAGTTCCTTACGTTACAGAGGAGCGTCGCCCAGGTGGTGAGAAGTTCTTGCAGATGGTAGAGGAGATACGCGCTATAGGTAAGAAGTGCAAGGAGGCCGGTCTTACTTTGCTCTATCACAACCACGATTTCGAGTTCAAGAAGTTGGAGAGCGGCGAGTATGGTTTGGATTACCTCTATGCAAATGTTCCTGCTGATCTTTTGCAGACAGAGTTGGATGAGTGCTGGGTTAAGTATTCTGGTTTGGATCCAGTAGAGTATCTGAAGAAGTACACAGGTCGCTCACCTGTTGTTCACCTCAAGGATTTCTTTATGGAGGGCAAGCAGGAGGGTGATCCATACGCTTTGATCGGCTTGAACGAGGGCGAGGAGAAGAAGAATACTGCTTTCGAGTTCCGTCCATTGGGTCATGGCTTGCAGGATGTTCCTGCGTTGATCGCAGCTGCTAAGGAGGCAGGTAGCAAGTGGCTTATCGTTGAGCAGGATCAGCCAAGCATGGGTAAGAGCCCTATGGAGTGTGTTGCTACATCTATGGAGTATTTGAAGAAGATTGGTGCTATCTGCACATTTGATGGTACTGAGTGCCAGTCAGAGAAGTGCCAGCACGCTAAGAAGGATGCTAAGAAGGAGTGCAAGGATTGCCCACACTCTAAGTAATAATCTCAAAGAAATCCCAAAGAAGGAGTATTTCTGATTACGAGAATCAACCCCAAAAGTTTTCACAGACTTTTGGGGTTTCTTTTTGCTATGGTTTGTATTGGGAGGCTGATATGAACAATTTTATTCATATATTTTTTGTGTTTTGTGAAATTTTCTCTATATTTGTTGCACACAATTTAATTGTACGCAATATATCATCAACAACATACACGAACAGCTATGAATGATATGCTGAAATTAAGGAATCAGTTATGTTTTCCACTATACGCTTGTGCCAAAGAGGTGGTGCGCCAATATATGCCACTATTGGAGCCGTTGGGATTAACATATACGCAATACATCGCGATGATGGTTCTCTGGGAACATAAATCAATCAGCATCAGAGATATTGGGAAACTATTATACCTTGATTCGGGGACACTAACACCCATGCTGAAGAAGATGGAGAAAGCAGGTCTGATAACAAGAAGCAGATCAAAGGATGATGAGAGGGTTGTAATCATAACCATCACTCAGAAGGGTGAAGAATTACACGATGCGGCTGGGGAAATCCCTCTAAAAATGTCACAATGCGTAAAAATAGATAGCGAGGAGGCACAGCAACTCTATACGCTACTCAACAAAATGATAGAAAATTTTAATACTTTGCAAAATGAAAAATTATAAGTGCGTAAGCTGTCCCATGAGGGCAAAGTATGACTCCGACAACAAATCATTTATCGGTCGCTTCTGGCGTTGGCATATCAATTTTTGTCCAGGTTGGAAGGCTTATTTCAATTCGCTCACGCCCGAAGAACAAGAAAAACTAAGAATTAAGTACAATTTCACAAAGTATTAATCGCATGGTTATTACAAAAAGAGAGCTATATCTTACAGCAGCACTGATATGGGGGATACCCGGTTTTGCAATAACCGACAAAGGAATCGCTGCATACAATAAAATGCCACAACCGCACTTGTGGTTGTGGCTAGCTATTACATTTGGTGTAATTATATTTTTTTACTTTATATTTAAACAAGTCGCAGGGCAATACATCAAGCGAATAGCGACATTATCGCAACCCAACTCATTATATCAGACATTTCCTACGAATGGTTGGATATTGATATTATTTATGATGACACTCGGTATAATACTAAAAAACATACCTACCATCCCGTTGGAATTCACCGCCTCATTTTATTCTGGATTGGGACCTATGCTAATCCTATCGTCTATACAATTCGTGAGAGCTGCATTAGGCGACAAAACACGATTATAGCCATCTGAAATACAATTGCAGATGATGCAACATAGCTCAGATACACTCGCTCGCTACTCGAATGAATGAATCACCACGCCTGAGCGCAGCTTAGGCTCAAACCATGTAGTCTTGGGAGGCATAATATTGCCCGTATCGGCTATATCTATGAGTTGCTGCATAGAGACAGGGTAGAGGGCAAAAGCGACCTGCATCTCACCGCTATCGACTCTCTGCTTAAGCTCTCCCAAGCCTCGGATACCGCCCACGAAATCAATTCGTTTAGATGTACGCAAATCCGATATACCTAACACCTTATCCAGCACCAAATCCGACAACACGGTAACATCCAACACACCGATAGGATCGCTATCATCATAAGTTCCTTCGCGCGCTGTAAGGCTATACCACTCGCCATCGAGATACATCGAGAAGTTATGCAGAGCCTGAGGGGTATATATCTGATCGCCCACCTTCTCCACAACAAAAGACTCCTCAACCCGTGAGATAAACTCCTCCTTGCTAAGACCATTCAGATCCTTCACGACACGATTATAATCAATAATGCGTAACTGCGAAGCAGGGAATGTAACTGCCAAAAAGTAGCAATACTCCTCTTCACCCGTATGGTTCTGGTTTGACTTCATACACTCTTCGCCAACACGAGCTGCCGCAGCAGTGCGATGGTGTCCATCGGCAACATAGAGAGCTGGAACCTGAGCAAAAAGCTCAGTCAGGCGATCATTCTGCTCCTTAGAACGGATAACCCAAAAATGGTGTCCAAAGCCATCTGCCGCAGTAAAATCATAGTCGGGATCATTACCCTTCACTACGCTATCGACAATAGCATCAATCTCAGCATTATCGGGATAGGTGAAGAACACGGGCTCAATATTTGCCTTCTGGTTGCGGACGTGCTTCATACGATCCTCCTCTTTGTCGGGACGCGTAAGCTCATGCTTCTTGATAGCTCCAGAGAGGTAATCCTCAAAGTGACAACACATTGCAATACCATACTGTGTACGACCATTCATGGTCTGAGCATAGACATAGTAATGCTCCTCCTCATCTTGAACAAGCCAACCTCGCTCGCGCCAAAGCTTAAAATTCTCCACTGCCTTGGCATAAACTTCATCGCTATGCTCATCGGCAATAGGGTCGAAATCAATCTCTGGCTTGATAATATGCAACAGACTTCGCTCTGAAGCCTCCGCCTTAGCTTCGACAGAATTCAATACATCATAGGGGCGAGATGCGACCTCAGACGCATACTCACGAGGAGGGCGAATGCCACAAAAAGGTTTTACTTTTACCATATTATTTGTTTACTTGAAAACGCGTAATACCATTCTCCAAAAAATCGACAATCTGACGGGCTGCAGCTACCGCGGCGTTGATATTCGCCTCAGCAGTCTCGGCACCCATCTTCTTAGGTGTAGCAAAGAATCGTTTGCCAGCGACCTTAGCCAACTCCTCCTGAGAATCGGGAGCAATATCGGTTACATATTTCAGATCGGTACGCTCCGACAAAGCCGCCTGCAGACCACATTCGTCAATGACCTCCTTGCGCGCGGTATTGACAAGTGTAGCACCCTTCGGCATTGACATCAGAAGTTTATATCCGATTGAACCACGAGTCTGTGGTGTGGCTGGGATATGGAGCGAGAGGAAATCAGACGCAGCATACAACTCCTCAACACTCTCAACCTTCTTCACGCCATCAGCCTCAAACACAGCAGCATCCGTAACAAAAGGATCATACGCCATGACCTCCATACCCAAAGCCTTAGCTTTACGAGCAACCAGACGTCCTACGTTACCGTAGGCATGGATACCCACACTCTTACCCTGAAGTTCGAAGCCTGTACCAGGGGTAAACTGATTACGCGACATATAGACCATCATACCCAACGCCAATTCGGCAACAGCATTGGAGTTCTGCCCGGGGGTATTCATAACCACCACGCCACGCTCCGAGGCAGCCGCAAGATCGACATTATCATATCCTGCGCCCGCGCGAACCACGATCTTGAGTTGCTCGGCAGCCGCCAAAACCTCAGCCGTAACCTTATCACTACGAATAATCAGACCATCAACATCGGCAACAGCCGCCAAGAGTTCTGATTTATCACTATACTTCTCCAACATAACAACCTCATAGCCCGCCTCAGCAAAGACCTCGCGAATACCTGCAACAGCCTTAGGGGCAAATGGTTTCTCGGTTGCAACCAATATCTTCATAACTCTATTACTCTCTATTAATTCAAAAACCTCACTGCTTTCCCACTCGGTAACCTCATTACAAAAAGGATTACGCCCCGTAGGAACATGATATGTGTAACCCATAGCTACAACTATTTATGCATCTGCTCAAATTCCTGCATACAAGCCACCAAAGCCTCAACATTCTCCTTTGGACAAGCATTATAGCACGAAGCACGGAAACCACCCGAAAGACGATGTCCCTTAATGCCGACCATGCCCTGAGACTTGGCAAACTCCAAGAACTGAGGAGCCAGATCTTCATTACCCTCAGTCATCACAAAGCAGATATTCATCGAAGAACGATCAGCCTCATCGACAGGTGCGCGGAACAGAGAATTTCGATCAATCTCAGCATACAACATCTGAGCCTTCTCCTCATTTCGGCGGTGAATCTCCTCAACGCCTCCCTGAGCCTTAATCCAGCGCAAAGACTCGCGCAAAACAAAGATAGGGAAGATAGGTGGGGTATTGAGCATGGAGTTGTTATCGACATGATTCTTGATATTCATCATCGAAGGCAACTCACGCTTAATCTTTTCCAACATATCGTTACGCACAATAGCGAAGGTTACACCTGCAGGAGCCAAATTCTTCTGCGCACCGCCATAGATCATAGCATATTTACTCACATCTATAGGGCGACTCAAGATATTGGAACTCATATCGGCAATCAGCGGAACGGGCGAATCCAGATCCGTCTTATATTCGGTACCATAGATAGTATTATTGGCACAAATATAGAGGTAATCCAAATCTGCAGGAATCTCAAAATTCTTTGGGATATATCTAAAGCCTCGATCCTCGGATGAAGCCAGCACCTCAACTTCGCCATATAATTTAGCCTCCTTTATAGCCTTCTTTGTCCAAACTCCCGTGTGGATATAACCAGCCTTGCCATAGAGGAAATTGGCTGGAATATGGAAGAATTGGGTAGTGGCTCCGCCACCAACAAAATAGATGCTATAATTATCGGGGATATTCAGCAACTCCTTAAACAAAGCCTTTGACTCCTCAACCACAGCCTCGAATTCGGGGGTGCGGTGAGAGATTGACAACACAGAGAGACCTGTACCGTCAAAATCAAATATCGCTTTAGCCGCAGCCTCAAGTACCGAATCAGGAAACAACGATGGACCGGCATTAAAATTATACTTCTTCATAGCTAAAGAAATTATTGGGTTCTCTATAAAATTCTCGTTTGCTTACAATTTTGTTTATACAAAGAAACCTAAAAAATATGATTATTCAAAATGTTTGTCTGCCAAATCGCAACTTGATTGTAAGTTTTTTTTGAGTTTTTCTCACATTTAGGCATATATTCAGATTTTTTAATAACGATATAGTAGGTAAAAACATTCATTTTGTAAGAATTATATATATTTTGATTTTTTTCATTTTTATGTTCCACTTTGTTGAAATTTAAGAATTAAAAGTGCAGTCGGCTTAAAAATACTACATAACACACAGCACCTCCAAAGGAGGAGAGCAAAAAAAATATCTTCCAAGTTTTAAGTCTTTTTTGCTCTTGTTTACGTTTATATTTGTAAAGATGCATCTAAAACGACAAACAACAGAGAAATGAACTACCTAAACAAAGATAACGATGGAGAAAAACCAGAATTAATAGCTCGGATAATGGAGCGAGAGAAAGAAAATCTATTCAGATATGGATTTTATCATCTGGGATCAAAAAGCGACACAGAGGATATAATGCAGGATCTTTTTCTCAAGCTATGCAAAAAAGCCAAATCATTGCCATACAATGAGTCTGAACTAAAATGCTACATCATACGTTCGATGCAGAATGCGTGTTGCGACTGCCTGCGCCGTAAAAACAAATCACACTCCATAACACACTTGCCGTTAGAGAAAGTTCTAAATTCGGCGAAGGAGATCCCCGCAGAGGAGATCACGCACACCAAACAAGCAGAGGAGTTTTTGCGGATAAACAGGCTTTTAGCAACTCTACCTCAAGAGCAGAGCGATACTCTCAGACTGCGAATCTACTCGGAGTGTACGTTCAGCGAGATTGCAGAGATCATGCAAGTGCCCGTCACAACAGCCAAATCCCGCTTCAAATATGGGATAGAGAAGTTGCGAGAGAATTTGGCTTTGGATAATTTTTTAACATTTTAACTTAGATCAAACCGAATAAATCTAATGATAACACTATGAAACAACAAGATTTTTATAACGAGGAGCAAGCTCTGTTCGATGCCAAAAGTTGTGAACAAGATATGGCTGTGCGCCATCTGTTGGAGCCAAAACACGCCCCAAAATGCGACATAGTATTCAGATGGCAGAAAGCTGCAAAAAGAGGTATAATACAACATTTTATCCACTTTTCATCGGTAGCGGCGGCATTGGTCGTGGGGTTGATAATAGGAGTGAGCATCAACCACTCGAATGCCACCGAAAATGAGCGTATCATAGCAAAAGCCATTGAGAAACATGTGGCGGTGGAATCCTTTTATTCAGAAGGAGTTACCGCAATAAAGACTCACGCCTTTGGCAACAAAAACAACCCCGATTTTCAACCTCTCAACAACGAGGTAAAATACTCCACTAAAATAATACGTAAGAATGGGGTTATATATTATCGTACAGAATATCAAGACAAAAACTCCACGGTAGAGATATTTGATGGAAAAACATTATCGACATGGGCAAATGGCGAACAAATCGCTGAGATATCAATCGGGAAGGTCGATATACCGATGCTCAATATGATAAATTCGGAAGATGCCGTTTCCTACCTGAAAGAAGAATTAGGAGTAAGCGCAGCGATAATCGAACGCGGAAACAGATTGGTAATGTCATACAGGAGCAAAAACGACAATGATAGATATGTAGCTTATCACTTCTCAAAGAAGGACAAGGCTTTGATTTCGTCATTGATGTACAAAATCGTAGATGGTAAAATCGTACTTTTACTATCAATGAATAAAATCGTATGCGACCAAGAGATTAGCTTAGAGGAGATATTGGCAGAGCCGAAAAAGTAGTTTTTCTTTTCAGGATATTTTCCGTAACGGCATCTTTCGAGCGAAAGGTGCCGTTTCTTAACGCAGAAGCCCAAGAATACGATGAAAAATTTGGTCAGACCAAGACGTTTTATTAACTTTGCAAAGATTTTCACTTCGCTTCCTCACCCTAAAGGGTGGAGCGAGAATAAGATAATGAATTTTTAAATTTTTGCTACACATAAAACCTGACCCGAAAGATGATAAAATCAATGACAGGATTCGGCAAGAGCGAGGTGGCTCTGCCTACTAAAAAGATCACGGTGGAGGTGCGCTCTCTGAACTCCAAGCAGTTGGATTTGGCGGTAAAACTCCCTGGGATATATCGCCCCATAGAGTTCAATATCCGCAGCATGGCTACATCATACATCCAGCGTGGTAAGGCAGACATCACCATCACCGTTGAGAACACCTCGACAGAGACCTCTGCCAAGGTAAACAAGGAGATTTTTGCCGAGTACCTGCGTCAGGTCAATGATGCTCTCTCTTATTCGGGGATAAATG
>JAFXLG010000022.1 GCA_017531305.1 Alistipes sp. | reverse complement strand
TATCTTTGTTATTATAAATGGAATCAAAATTAGTTGATAAAACGCCAAAGAGATGATTGAAGATGTAATTGTTCCTGTTTTGTCAGGCGATAGTCCCGTAAGTGATACGGAACTGTTTACATATATCGACAGCAAGGATTATCACACCATAATTAATCCAGACACTCTGCCGCGCTCGCTCAGAAGCGGTGGAATCTTCTTGTGTTTGGGCGGTGAGGGTGATGTGATCATCAATGGTCACAAGTATCATCTTACGGCAGGTACGCTCTGCTTTGCCTTTAAGGGGACTATCATTCAGGCTCTTGATATGAATGATGATTTCAAGAGCTATACGTTGGCTATCAATACCGACTTTCTGAGGGAACTGAATATCCCTTCGGCGTCTTCCATCCAGATGATGATGCGCGAGCATCCTTGTGTGACGCTTACTCGCAAGCAGTTGGATGATATTCTGGAGATCAGCAAGATGATGCACGATAAGGATCAGAACAGTCAGCATCCGTATCACGAACAGATAAATAAACATATGTTGATGCTTCTGTGCTACGAACTTGCCGCGATCTATACACAGGATATGCACGTGAAGCATGAGCCATGCTCTCGCCAAGATATTCTTTTTAGAGAGTTCCTGACCTTGTTGGCTACCGACATCACCATCTCGCGAGAGGTACAATACTATGCCGATAAGTTGAATATCACACCCAAGTATCTGACCATCATCACACGTCAGGTTTCGGATCGTAGTGCTGCGGCATGGATTACACGCACTGTGATCCTCAATGCCAAGGCTTTGCTCAGTTCAACTCAACTATCGGTTCAGCAGATCTCGGTACGACTTAATTTTCCCAATCCGTCATTCTTCGGGCAATACTTCCTGCGTCATACGGGACTTACCCCCAAGGAGTATCGCCGTAAGAAGATGTAATTAAACTTTAGTGAGACTATGACATCGCTTTATGATAATATAATTTTCGGACCTGTACGTTCACGCCGTTTGGGACTCTCGCTGGGCGTGAATCTCTTGCCTGTGGAGAGCAAATTGTGTAATTTCGACTGCATCTATTGCGAGTGTGGTTGGAATGAGGATCATGTTGGTCGCCGCCGATTCAACAGCCGAGAGGATGTGCGTGATATGCTCCGCGATACCTTGCAGGCGATGGTGGCTAAGGGCGAGCTGCCCGATGTAATCACCTTTGCAGGCAATGGAGAGCCTACGATGCACCCCGATTTTGAGCAAATCATCGAGGATACAATCGCACTTCGGGATCAGATTTGTCCTCAGGCGAAGGTGTCGGTGCTGAGCAATGCGACTCAGATTCATCGTGAAGATGTGCGCCGAGCTTTGCTCAGGGTGGATAACAATATCTTGAAGTTGGATTCGGCTTTTGACTCTACAGTGCAACTTATCAATAAACCTCAGGGCTCATATAGCGTGGAGCGTACGGTGGAGCTGATGAAACTTTTTGAGGGAAAGATGATCCTGCAGACAATGTTCCTTCGAGGCGAATATCTCTCTAAGCGTGTGGATAATACCACTGCCGAGGAGGTTGATGCGTGGCTGGATATTGTGGCTCAGATCAAACCCCGTCAGGTGATGATATACTCTTTGGATCGCGATACTCCATGCCAGACGTTGGAGAAGGTGGGGCGTGAGGAGTTGTTGCAGATTGCGGCAAAGCTTCAGGCGCGAGGTTTCAATTGTTCTGTGGCATAAGAATAGCATCCTATAGCGTGGATATTGACAAATTAATGAAAATTTGTTAATTTTGTAACATGAATCAGACTCAACATACGACATACGACCTACTCAAGAGGATTAATTCGCCTGCCGATCTGAAGCAACTCAGTATTGAGGAGCTTAAGACGTATTGTCAGCAACTCAGACAATATATCATCGAGGAGTGTTCGAAGAACCCTGGGCATCTGGCATCGAGTCTGGGAGTGGTGGAACTTACCGTAGCGTTGCACTATGTGTATGATACACCGCATGATAAACTTATCTGGGATGTCGGTCATCAGGCGTATGCCCATAAAATCATCACCGCCCGCCGCGATCTCTTCCCCACAAATCGTAAGTTGGGCGGTATAAGCGGTTTCCCACGCATTGCCGAGAGCGAGTATGACGCTTTTGGAGCTGGTCACTCCTCTACCTCTATCTCTGCAGCGTATGGTATGGCTATGGCGGCTCAGCTGCGAGGCGAGGATACGCGTGTGGTGGCAGTCATCGGCGATGGAGCCATGACTGGAGGTCTTGCCTTTGAGGGGTTGAATAACGCGGGAGATGGTAAGAGTAATTTGCTGGTTATCCTGAACGACAACGAGATGGCGATTGACCAAGCTACAGGAGCGTTGAAGAGATATCTGGCACATGTGAGTGCCTCGAAGTTCTATAACGGCTTCAAACGCCGTCTGTGGGCGTTGCTTGCGCATATCCCTCCTGTATTGAAGTTCTGCCGCAAGGCGGGCAATGCCGTCAAGCAGGGTTTGTTGCAGAATAGTAATCTTTTCGAGAGCTTTAATTTCAGATATTTCGGTCTGGTCGATGGTCATAATATCGAGGAGTTGATTCGTATTCTCTCTTCACTCAAGGATATCAAGGAGCCTAAGTTGCTGCATATCATCACCACCAAGGGTAAGGGCTATACCCCTGCCGAAGATAATCAATCGGTATGGCATGCTCCGGGGCGTTTCAACCCCGACACAGGTGAGCGTATCCCTTCTCGTAGTTCGGCTGCCCGATATCAAGATGTCTTTGGTGAAACTCTACTGGAGCTGGCTCAGCAAGATGACGCGATTGTCGGCATTACGCCTGCCATGCCTTCGGGTTGTTCGATGAATCTGATGATGCAGAAGATGCCTCACAGATGTTTCGATGTGGGTATCGCCGAAGGTCATGCCGTGACATTCTCGGCTGGTTTGGCGGCTGCAGGTATGCATCCCGTATGTAATATCTACTCATCGTTTATGCAGCGAGCATACGATAATGTGATCCACGATGTAGCCTTGCAGAATCTGCCTGTGACCTTCTGTCTGGATCGAGGTGGTCTGGTGGGTGAAGATGGAGCCACACATCACGGTGTGTTCGATCTTGCCTACTTCTCGTGCGTGCCTAATATGATTGTGGCGGCTCCAATGGATGAGTTGGAGCTTCGAAATATGCTCTATACTGCTACCAAAACCCCTTCACCATACTCTATCCGCTATCCGCGCGGTGAGGGTGCAGGAGTGCAGTGGCGAGGTGCAAAGTGGGAAAAAATTCCTACAGGACGAGGTCGAAAACTTAAGTCGGGTGAGCGTATAGCCGTGCTTTCGATTGGTGCGGTAGGAAATATGGCTGCTAAGGCTATTGAGCAGATTGAGGCAACTTCGCAAGAGAAGATTGCTCATTATGATTTACGTTTTGCCCGTCCGTTGGATGAGGAGCTCTTGCATGAGGTGGGTAAGTTGTACTCTAAGGTCGTAACGGTGGAGGATGGTGTATTGCGTGGTGGTGTCGGTGAGGCTGTTGTTAAGTTCTTCAACGATCATGACTACGATCTGAAGTGCATAAATTTGGGCATTAAGGATTGTTTCGTGGAGCATGGTACTCCACAAGAATTATATGCTCTCTCGGGTTACGATCAGCAGGGAATTATTCAAACTGTTAAGTCCTTGATGTAATGAGAGGGTGGGCTTCAGTAATTCTATTTTTACTCCTTTTTCAGTTTAATGTGCAGGCTGCCGAGCCGTTGAAGACTAAATTCGTCTTGGATGTTGCCGACCTTATACCCGAGGGTGTTAAGGTCAAAGGATCTTCGCAAGGTATGGCAGTTTGGGGGCGTTATGCCTTTATGTTGCACGATGGCGGACAATGCGTGGTCATAGACCTCAAGCGTAAGCGTTATCTTGCGTCATATATGCTCGATAAGAATACTTCACATTGTAATAATGCCTCTTTCGGCGCGGAGTATTTCAGCAAAGAGTCCCAATTCCCGTTGTTATATGTCAGCGAGTGTCGTGGTGGCGGAGCATGTCTGGTTACCGATGTCGGGATCGAAGGCTCGCGTCTGGTGCAGAAGATTTTTTATGATGGGCAGGATATTACGGGTCCATGCGATTGGTTGGTGGATCGAGAAAAGAGACTTATCTACCTCTATTGTACTGTGGATGGACTCCGTACGCTCAAGCAATTCCGTTTGCCAAGCCTGAGCGATTCGGATTCTCGTGCCGAGGTGCATCTGGGGAAGGAGGATATGATCATGCAGATAAGTTTCGAAGGCGTGGGTATCCCTCAGGGCAGTATGACATATCGCGACATGATTCTTCTGCCATCGGGCATACCTTCCCGCACCAAATGTGAACTACATGTGATAGATGTCAAGCGCGGGCGATATGCCGAATGTTATTCGTTGGATCATATTGGGCTTGAGCCTGAGGGCGTGGCTTTTTGGGGAGGTAAGCGATACCTCTCGTTCCATACCCCCGGCAAACCTTTGCATAATTTGATCTATCAGTTCCGACTCTCACGCCGCAGGTAAATCATTTAGCGATAATCAGATTCTCCACCTCATAACCCCTCTTGCGAGCCAACTCGATTATGTGCTGCATGGTGGAGTCGGGCAGGGTAGGGGTGCGTGATAGTATCCATAGGTAGTTGGGCGAGCGAGAACCCACTAATACCCAGCTGCCATCTTGTGCCATCTCCATGATGTTGTAGTCGGAGTAAAATATCCAGAAGAATGATACTCTGAGTAGTCCTACCTTATCGGTGGGCTTGGCGTGTCCTATGGCGCGATGCTCCTTGCCATCTCGCATTCCGATGTTGATTACCTCTACCGTACCATCGTCCAGAAGCCTGTAGTCGGTCATTACGTTGGTCATTCCGCGTTCGAAGCTATGGTCGAAGCGAGCCAATTCGTACCATCGTCCCATATATGATTTTAGGTCGAAGTGTTTGACTGAACTACGGTCAATACGTTTGCGCCCTGCCCCATAGACGCAGAGCGAGAGTAATAACAAGCTAAGCAATAGCACTGCCGATAATCTGTTTTTGTGTTTATATTCTTTCTTTTTCATATCTACGTGCAGTGCCAATATCGTACCAAAAAAGTAGAAGCCGTCTCAGAAGGTGATTTTGACGTCACGCTCACCCTTAAAATTCTCATGTGTACAAATTCAAAACAAAGAGGTTGTCCAACAAAACTTGCTGGACAACCTCCTAAAAATTATTCTAAGGTCTTGAATTATCTCACCTTGAACTCTGGATCAGCCTTCATTGGGATAGGCATTGATGCGTAGTAACCTGCATCGAACTTCTCGCGTACAGCCTTGAACGCCTCGATAGTGCGCTCAACATCCTCCATAGTGTGAGAAGCAGTAGGGATGATACGCAAGATGATCTCGCCCTTAGGGATCACAGGATAGATCACGATAGAGCAGAAGATACCGTAGTTCTCGCGAAGGTCAACGATGAGGTTAGTACCCTCCTCGTTACCACCCTTCATATATACAGGGGTAACAGGTGACTGCGTTACACCGATCTCGAAGCCATTCTCCTTGAAGCCGTTCTGGATAGCACGAGTGATCTCCCACAACTTCTCCTGATACTCAGGGTGCTTGCGGATCAAGTCCAAACGCTTCAAAGCACCGATAAC
>JAFXLG010000021.1 GCA_017531305.1 Alistipes sp. | reverse complement strand
GAGCTTACATCCATATTTAGCTAATCGCTGCTCAAATACGGCTGTGTTATCTGCTACGGGAACTCCAGTGTCGGCATCGCCCACAACGTGTAGCATTGGGATCTTCGACTTTGCCATCTTCTTGGCATGGTCAATCGGATTCTGATCCCAAGCTTCAGCCTGCTCGATGGATGTGAATCCATATGCCTTCATCATCGCTGTGATGTTTCTTTCGTTGTCGTCTTTGGTGCCATAACCGATAGGCCAGCTCATGATATCCATCACAGGAGCATCGGCATATATGCAAGCAACCTTGTCAGTGTTTCTTGCTGCCCAATTATATACGATCAATCCGCCTCGGCTCATACCCTCCAAAACAGCCTTTTTGTTTAGCCCCGCTTTGGTTGCCAACTTATAGAACTCATTCCAACGATCCAATGCCTCTTGAGAACCGAACAGGTCGCCCACATCGCAATATGTCAGGTGGAATCCCTGCTCCAAAAGCTCAATGTCGGTCTGAGGCTCGTGTCCCCAGAAACGCGCGCGCCAAATCCATGGATTTCCTGCTGCCGTGTGATATGGCTTGACGATGTAATAGGTCACTCCATTGTTGTTGTACTCATAACCCTTGAATCCATGAAAACTAAACTCTTTGGTTGGCTTAAGTGCAAAGTTCGATATCACATCGCTCTGCGATGAGGCGTTAAGCGTTAGGTAGTTGTAGAGCTTCGTTGCAATTCTGCCTGCACCGATTGATGAAGGGTGCAACTTGTCGGGCATAAGATACTCCTCCCATCTGTCGCCAAAAAGATTGTGCAGGTTGATAATATCCAATCCGCGCTCATAAGCCGTCTGCTTTATTACAGGGATTATCTCATTTGAGATCACCGCATCTGAATGATCCCTCTCAAGGAAACTGCGCACAGGTGTGAGCAATATCACTTTTGGCTTTGATGGCAGATTGCGATACGTATCCACTATCTTGCCATACTCCTGAGCGAAGCGAGGACGCTGATTGACGTTGCGGTTGGCAGCGGCATTTGTGCCCATCTTGATAAATACGATGTCGGGATTATACTTCAACGACTCCTCGTATTGTTTGGTTTTGATGTAAGGATAATTTCCCTCGCTCAGTACCGTAGTGGCAGAGACACCGAAGTTCTTAACCTCATACCCTTCGCCAAGCATAGCCTGTAATTGAGCAGGGTAGCTGTTTTGCTTGTTATTATTGATGCCTGCTCCGTATGTTATGCTGTTGCCTATGCATGCCACCTTGATCTTTTGAGCCTGAGACTCAAGGCATAACATCAAACATAGCGCAATAAAAATTATTCGTTTCATCTTACTTTGGTTTAATTGGTAAGAGTAATGTTATACTTTCCGCTTTGTAATTCTATGCTCTCCGCTACGCTCTGCTCTGCGCCGTTTACCACACATTTAGAAGCTTTGCAAGGTAGATAAAGTGTAGCCGTAGAGTTTGCAGGAATTGTTCCCTCCAACTCCACACTCTGCTCGCCGACCTTCCATGCCGAGGTAATTGTGCCGTAAGGCGACTCCTTGCTGACCTTAGTCCACTCCACACCCTGTGGAATCTGAGGCTTGAGTATGATGTGCTTATATCCAGCACTCTTTTCATCGGGTAGTATGCCACCCATCGCTTGAATGAACCATGCGCCAATGCCATTGAAGCAGTTGTGTATGCGGCTACGTCCAGCACCCCATTCCTCCCATGTTGCGGTCGCTCCGTTGTCAATCATATATAGATATCCGGGGTAGTCGCGCTTCTTGAGCATATTGTATAAGAGTGAAGTCTGCTCTTTTTCGGTTGCCCAGTCTGTGAGAATCTGTACTCCCACCAAACCTACTCCGATATGGCTGTTGCGTGGGTCTTTGTTTATTCGCTCAGTTATCTTCTTTTCGATATCCTCAGGTGCAATGCCTGCCAATAGCGGATATATCATGTCGATCTGAGTTCCTGTGCCGTACTCTCCACTCTGAGCGTTGTAGAATTGCTCATGGATGAGCTTGTTGATAGTCTCATATTGCGCCTTATACTCTTTGGCATCATCATGTTTGCCCAATTCAGAGGCGATCTTTGACATTACATCCAGACAGTAACTTACATAACAGTTGCTGACCAATGCTACCGACTCTTTGTTCTTGTAATCCACGCCATTTGGAGAGAGCCAGTCGCCCAAATACCACCAGCGATATTCTACATTCTCCCACTCCTGCAACAAGCCGTCCACCGAGAACTTTTCAACATATCCCAACCATTTCTGCATCTGAGGATAGTGTCGCTCCAGCAATCGTCTGTCGCCGTAGTTCAGATATGTCTGCCAAGATGCAGTGATGACAAATCCGCACCAATAAGGACCACCACCTGCTCGATAAGGGTTAGGTACGCAGTGGGGCATTCCTCCATCCTCCTGCTGGCAATCCTCCCACATCTGCATCCAGTTCTGATATAGAGGTGCTGCATCATACATGGTCTGGAATGTGCGGCACGAAGAGTTGCCGTCACCGCCATAACCCATACGCTCATACTGCGGGCAATCCACTACATAACCTCCCCAAGCCAACTTGTTGAAGGTGTTCTTTATCATCTCATATATTGCCACCATATCTTTGTCCGAGCTGTCGAATGTGGAAGCATTCTTATATGCGGCAGCGATAGGCAAACCTGTAATGGATTTCGGAGCCTGATTCAGACCTGTGATACGCATGTATTGGAATCCGTGGTGGTTGAATTTGTTGCTGAATGACTCATTCTTCTTGCCCGAAGCTATGTAATGATCCTCGTAATTTATACTGCCGCCATCTTGTGGGCTGAAGTTCCCTTCCTTATCGACTCTGTCGCTATATTCTATTTTGATTTGATCACCCTGCTTAAGCTGAGGGAAGTCAATATTCACCCATCCGTTCATAGCCTTGCTCATGTTGACAAACCATGTGCTGTCGTTGATCTGTCGCACCTCTTTGGCTGCAAAACGCTCCAAAATATGATTTGGCTCACACATCTGTGGCGAGGTCTTCATCGCTGGTACTTGAGCCACCCATACATTTTGCCATAGCTGTTCGTTGAGCGTTGCGGAACGCATATCCTTCAAGAGTTTATTGCCATCGAGGCTCTCTCCTCCAAATTGGTGTGGATGCCAACTTCCCGATCCTGTCTCGCCATAACAACTCTCCATACCCATCCAGCTCGCGTCTGAGTAGAGTACAGGTGTAGCCTTACCATCTGCTATGCAATCCAACTCAACTCTTACCAATGGACCTTCATGTACGGCGTTGAATGTCTGCTTGCGGTACCAACCTCTGCCGAGCCATACCACTAAGTCATTCTCTCCGCGCTTTAGATATGGTGTAACGTCATAAGTGACAGATAATGAACGAGTATCCAACTCCGAAACAGCTGGTGCCAAAACATGGTCACCTACGCGCTTGCCGTTGAGATAAACTTCGTGATAACCCAACGAATTGATGTGCAAAAGATGAGTGCGATTCTTGTTGCTAACATCAAAAAGTTTTCTGAGCATAGGCACTTTGCAATCCTTAATGCCGATCCACTCACTTTTATTCCACATCTCATTCGAGAGTATGCCGATGCCGAAACGCTGTGGCTCGCTCCATGGCGAAACATTGCCATGGTTGTCCCCAACTTTCACCTTCCAAAAAGCCAACGAACGAGGTTGCAATTCCGAGCCTGCGTACTTTACCATTACCGACTCATCGCTCGCCACCTTGCCCGAAGCCCAAATGTCGGCTTGGTCATTTTTCAGGAGCTGCTTGCTGCTTGCTACCAGAATCTCATAATGAGTCTGGTAGGTGGCATCATTCGCTGAATTAATCTTCCAACTAAAGTGTGGGGTAGTGGAGTCTATCGCCAAAGGATTCTCCAGATTCTCGCATCTGAGGTCGTAAAGTTGCAACGGCTCTTCCTTGCAACTTATGAGCGAGAACATGATGATAAGTAGTAAGGCAAATTTCTTCATTTGGGGTATGTTTTAGTATTATTTTTTAGCTATAAAATAGAGGTCGAAACTCTTTTCAGAGAGCTCTCCTACGTTGTACTCCTCCATCTTGATGGATGTTGTCAGCTCCTGATTTCCTTTAAGCAATCGGCGGCGATTTATGCGATTGAGTATGTCGTATGGGATCTGCAGAATCCATCTCGGTAATCTATGCTGGAGATCCAAAATATCGAATCGCGTGATCTTCTCCACGCCCTTGCGATTCTTTTCGTAATACTCCATAATCTTTTCGTTGCCGTTTACTCCATATATCTCAACTTGGCTGAATTCCCTTCCGAGCAACGCTTGCAACTCCTCGCCCGTGTACTCTCTTACGTGCCATGGGTTACGAGTCAGCGACATCGGCGCATTGGGCGTAGATACAATGAATCGCCCTCCCTTTTTTAGCACTCGCCAAACCTCTTTTACAAACTCCTTGTCTTGCTTGATATGCTCTATGACTTGGAACGAAATCACATAATCGAAGCTCTCATCCTCGAATCTGATTGGCGGTGCAGCCATTTGCAGAAAACGTGCATTCTCTGGCAACGGCTCAGCATAGGCTTCACTCTTGTCTATGGTAATAAACTCCTCGGTGTGTGGCGCAACAATCCTCACGCCGTAGCCCATACCTGTGCCTATCTCCAAGACTCTGCCCGATACTATCTCCGAAGCCTTGTGGTATGCGAGTATGGGGCGTTGGAAGACATAGTTATCTGATGCATCCTGTGCCGAAACTCTCTCTGCGGTGTGAAGTTTTGCCATAATGCCAGAGTTACTTCTTGAGTGTGATGGAATCTCCGTCAGTCGAGATTGCGCCTCGTTTGAGCAGGATGCCGACTGCGCGCTTAAAGACCTTCTTACTCATCTGAGTCAGTGCGTGTACCTTCTCTGGTGAAGAGTTGTCACCAATCGAAAGTTCGCCGCCATTCTCCTCGATTAGCTTAAGCAACGCGTCTGCCGATACTGCTACACCATCATATCCCTCCTTACGCAGCGTGAGATCTATACGGTTGTCATCTGTGATGCGTCTTACGTATCCCTCGAAGCGGTCTCCAATGTTTACTTTCTGGAAAATCTGATTTTTATACAACATTCCCCAATGGCGCGAGTTGATGATGGCGCGATAGCCGATAGGGCTCTCCGAAGCGATCAAAATATCGACCTGCTGCTGAGGCTTTACCGTGATTATATCGTTGTCAACGTATGGCTTGAGCTTCATTGTTGCCACACAACGACCTGTGATGTTATCTACATAGAGCCAAACGATATATTTTTTACCTGCCAATACCCCGCCTTGCTGATTGCGGTTAGGCAGAAACAGGTCTTTGCCGCTAATGCCCCAATCGAGGAATGCTCCGTGGATATTCTTATCCACCACCTTTAATGCGGCGCATCGCCCTACAGTAATCAGCGGTTTATCTGTGGTAGCGACTAATCTATCCTCCGAGTCGTGATATACAAATACCTCAATCTCATCACCCTCTTTGTTCTCCAGCGATACAAATCTGTTTGGGAGCAATACCTCCTGCCCCTCATCATCTATCAAATATAGTCCGTAATCCGATATACGGTTAACCTTTAGCGTTTGAATCTGACCTACTTTCATCTTTGAAAATTTATTTTGGCAAATATACTTATAATATTTGAGAATTTGCTCCTTTGCGGCATATTTACTCATCAATGGCGACAATCTCGCCCAAACTCAAGTACCATACATATCCCTCTATTTGTCTGTATCCCATCTGGCGCATTAGACGCATATATTCTGTCGTTTGCTTGCGGTGCGAAGGGAATTTCTCTGCTCCGAATTTGTAATCTACCACTATGGCTCTGTTGCCCTTGATCATTACCCTGTCGGGGCGGCGTGTGCCGATTGTGGCTCCGCAGATTATGTCATTTTCGTTGTGCAACTCTTCCCACTCCGAGAACCACTCCTGCACCTGCTCGCGCTCGAACTCACGCCTGATAATCTCCTTTAGCTGAGATGCTTGCTCCGAGCTTAACTTACCCATGGTCTGAGCCTCTTCGATGCGAGTGGCGATATCTTCGGAGGTTGAAGCCTGACGCAAAATCTCATGCATCAATATACCGAGGTTGCGAGGCGAGGAAGACGCCTCTTTTGCCTCTTCGAAATATCTTTGGCTCGGCAACTTTAACCATAATGGCAGAGGGTGAGTAGGGTACTCTTTGATCAATACGTTGTTGCCCCTGTTGCCCATCTTCTGCTCTTTGATTATCATTGGCTCGCCATATTCCGCAAACTCTTTTGTCCCGTCTTCGCTTCTTTGAGCGTTATCCTTTACCGCAGCCCATAACAAAGAGCCGATGTTGCTGCTGTTGGTCTTTTCGGGTATATAGACATATAGCTCCTCTTTGGCTCGTGTCAGAGCTACATACAACAAATTTATGGCGTCAATATGCGAATAGACCTTCTCTCTGAAATACTCATCCTCATATATCGACCCAATCATGGATTTGCTGTACGAAATAGGGAATCTGCCAATCTCCGATAACTCATCCTCCTTGTCGGGGTTTGCCCAAATGGTGTTTTTGCCCGAGCGCGGATCTAATTGCCACTTACAGAATGGGATGATTACCACCTTCTTCTCCAAACCTTTTGACTTGTGTATCGTAGTCAGTTCTATTGTCGATTCACCCTTCTCTACGCTCAGCGTCTGTTTGGCTCCCTTCTCATCCCACGCCTTGAGGAATAGTTGTATGTCGGCTACCTTAGCCGAGCAGAATGATACCACCTGCTCGTGCAGGGCTTGCAGATATGCAATCTCGTCTTGGCGTTTGTCTAACTCATACGTCATTACTATCTGCTCAAATGCCTGCTCAGGAGTGAGCTGACTCATTAGCGTTAGATTTTCTTGCTCCGCTTGGCTCAGTGGCTCATCGTAGGCTCTACCCAAATAGTCATTGGCAATGGCTCTTGAGATCGAGTCGCTCGGTTGTTGCGATAGTCGCATCATGGCTATGATGAAGTTGCTAATGGGTGCCTTGCCTATTATGAGCGACTCTTGCGTCATGATGTTAAACTGATCGTTCTGACGCTTATAGTCGAGCAATATTTTGGCAGCCTTAGCTCCATCATCTCCCTTGCGGTAGAGTATCATGATGTCGCTATATGAGTAACCTCGCTTTATGGCAGATTCTATACACTCAATCAGTGGCGGTGTCTCCTCGAAACGCTCAATCCTTACATATCCTCTCTGCTCGCTCTTGCGCTTTACCTCTTGACTATGGGCGGAGTAGGCACTACGGAGCATATCTTTAAGCGTGAGATATGTTTTGGAGGATATGGTTTTATCCTCGTGTGCCTTTTGGATGTTGGAGTTTAGTGTGTCGTTGTCTTGGCGGGTGATTTTCTCTATCACCATGTTGTTGAACTCCACGATCTGTGGCAAACTGCGATAGTTATCTGCCATCACCTCCGTTTTGGTATTCTCCTCACCCAGCGCATCGCTTACGCCGCTTTGCAGGATTCTCCAGTCGCCACCTCGCCAACGATAGATTGATTGTTTGATATCTCCTACAATCAAAACCGAGGTCTCCTCGCTCTGCGAAATGGCATTCTTGAGCAGAGGAACAAAATTCTCCCACTCCTTGATAGATGTATCTTGGAACTCATCTATCATAAATCTCTCGTAGCGATTTCCAACCTTCTCGTAGATGAATGGAGCATCGTTGTCGGCAACGAATTTCGACAAGAGATATTTTGTCTCCGAGAGCAACATCATGCCCTCCTCCTTGCATAACTCATTAACCTTGCGGTAGATATCTTGCAGTAGGGCGTAGTTGCGATATTTCTCCTTAATCAGTGGCAAGGTTTGCCAAAGACTTATGTTTCTATCATAACTCGAACATATCTTCTCAAGCAAAGGCTGCAATTGCGGAGCCAAAGCCTGTGCTTGATTGTTGTCTGCCCAGCCTTCTGGAGTGGTGGCTTTTGCTCTAACGGTTTTTGTGGGAGCATCAATGCTGCCGTCTGCAACTTTCAGAAAATACTTGGCAAAACTATTTCCCTTGCCTTTGAACATATCGTAGCTTACTCCCGCATCGCACATTATCCTCAGAGCCTCTTCGGCTAAAGCCTTGTGTGCGGCTTTGCTTTTGGCGGCTCGCTCTTGCGCAGATTGTATCAGCTTCTGCAACTCCTCCTTCGATTTGGAGCTGACTATGGTCTGTTTGTTGCTCTCTTGGAAGATATCTTTACCCAAGTTGCGCATATCTTTTCTCAGATCCCAATTGCCGTTTTCGTCACAATTCTCCTGCGCATACTCCATCATCCAGCGTTGTAACTCTTCATTTTCGGTTATATCCTCAATCAGGGAATCTGTACTACGAGCCAAAACGCCCTCGGTGTCAAGCTCAATGTTGTAATTCAGATCCAAGCCCAATTCCTTGATAAAGGCTCGCATTATACGCTGGAAAAACTTATCTATGGTCAATACCGTAAAGCGCGAATAATCATGCAATATTCGACCTTGTATCTTCTTTGCTCGCGTGATAATCTCCTCTTGCGATAGACCTAAATCCTCCTTTAGATCCTGCATATAGCTACTCCTGTCTGGGAGATTAATCAGTCCGTCAATTTCGTTCAAGATTCGGCTCTTCATCTCCTCTGTAGCCTTGTTGGTAAAGGTTACGGCAAGAATGGCTCTGTATAGGTGTGGCTTTGTGTAGCAATGCTCTATGGCGTCATGCACGAATTTGTATGCCAAGCGGTAGGTCTTGCCCGATCCTGCGCTTGCGCTTAATATCAGAACTCTTTTGTCCATCGCTTGCATATAGTTTTATAATCACATAATTTACATACCGAATCAGCCTCAGATTCGTCACATCGCCTAAATGGAATCTCATAATCGAAAAGCTCCTGAAGCTTCTCTGTGAGTAACCTCTCGAACTCCTCGGCATAATCCTTATACTCGACCTGAACAGAATCTCTGCTCTTGTCGATTAGTCGTGGCGAATACTCCGCATCGTGCATATAGCGAGCGAAATATAGTGCTGGCTCGATGTTTTTGTTTAACTTGCGGTGCAGTATAGCCGAATAGAGCATTGTCTGGAAGGCATAATCGTGGTTGGTGCGGCTCTCTCCGCTAAAAAGTGATTCCACTCCGTCAAATTCCAACTTCGGTCTTCCACTCTTGTAATCGACCACTCTCAAATTGCCATTGCTGCGCATATCTATACGGTCGGCGCGACCTTCAATGTTGACTTTTCTGCCATCTGGTAGAGTCAAAACGTCCGATATCACCTCCTCTAATCCATATAGCGAAAATCCCGACTCTCGCTTGTCGTATGGCAGTACACCCTTTTGGATATACTTGATGATAATGTCTTTTATAAGTATCAGACTGCCTGTAAATTCCGCATCTGATAAACAACCCTCTCTCTTTAGATACTCCTTGTTGATAGCCTCTGTGACGGCACGCTCTATATCTTTGTCCTTGATGGCGAATATCTCTTCGATCTTTTTGGGCTTCTCCTCGGCGTTGGTGTATAGCTTCTCCATGGCGTAGTGCAGGATATTACCAAACATCAGATGGTCTATCTCTTCCGATAAATCCTCCTTGCACTTGATCTTGGCTATCGAGTTGAAGTAGAACTTCATAGGGCACGCTATATAACGTGATAGTGCAGATGGCGAAAGCGAGTATCTGCTACCTTCGCTAAGGTATCTATCCAATGCCTGAGCAACCTTGCCTTTCTTTTCGACCTCTACGTTAGTGGGCGCATCGGCTGCAACATCAACGCCGACATTGATTCGCTTCACCTGATAAGGCGACTCGTATTTGAGTTGATATATGTAACGGCTCTGCTCGCCCGTACTCTTGTCATCGGCGTGTGAGCAGTAGAGCATATCGACTCTTTCGGCACGTTGCAGAAGTCGGTAAAAATAGTATGCATATACTCCTTCGTGATGCTCTGGCGTAGGCATGCCATATGCTGCTCTGAGGTTGTATGGGATGAATGAGGTAGCACCAGTCAGATTACCGGGGAAGTTGTCGTCATTCATCGAGAGTATTATCACATTCTTGAAATCGAGGTTTCGGGTCTCCAAAATTCCCATTACCTGCAATCCCTGCAGTGGCTCTCCGCTGAATGGTATCCTGAGGGTTTGCAGATGGCGTCTGAGTAAGGATGTATAGATCGGTATGCTGATCTCCATGTTACACCTCTCGATGCAGTTGTTGAGTGCTGTAATCTGCTCCGCAATGAGCGACATGTAGGAGAGTTTCAGGGATCTATCCTCGACCTCGGAAGAGAGTCTGGCAATGATATCAAATACATCAAGTATATATTTAGATAACTCAATATAATCTCCTGCTTTACAGAATATTGCCTTCAATACTTCGTTATCCTCAAAAAAACTCTGCTTTACGCGAATCATACGCCCATCTATGATCGCATTTTGCTTTTTCTGAGCTACCTCTCCGATGGCGTCAATGATGTAAGGATGTGAGAGTAATCCGCAGACGTCAACATGGTAAAAATTAGCCTCTCCTTGTGTCTGCCGACTATTTTTCTGAAGCTCGAGTAATCTCTCTAAAAACGAGTATGTTGTCGTCTGACGAATAGGGTAGCCCATCGTTACGTTTATCCTGTCGCCAATCTCTTGTGGCAGAGAATGTAACAAAGGCATCAATAAGGATTCATCGGTAAGGACTATAGCGGTCTGTTTGTCGAACTCCAAATTAGGAGAAATATCTCTGAGCAGAGTGTTTACATACTTACATTGAACCACATTAGATACACATGAAATAGCTTGTAACTTCTTTTTGATATCAAGGAAGTTGTCATGTGTTATATCAACTTTAGCTTTAAATGCTGCGAGGTTATCTCTTAGAAATTTTCCAGCCTCCTGATTTTTGTCTTGAGTATAGTAAGAGTCGTAATCCCAAATGAACTCACACTCGCTATTTTTTTCAAGGTACTTCAATACTCTGCGCTCGCACTCTGATAGGGCATTAAATCCAATGAAAACGTAGTGGCGCGAGCAGTCGGGGAAGTTAATTCCCTGCTCGATGTTATCCACCGCCGAACGGTAAATCATACCCGTATAACCCAATTTTAGAGAAGTGAGTCTCTCTTTGAATGAATGGTATATGGGCTTAAGGCTCTGCCAGATAGAGATAAACTCGCTCTTCTCCTTCGATAGAGGAGTAGTCTTGAAATGATCCCAGAACGACTCGATTATGCGGATCATCTCAGGCGTGAGATACGATGTGTCTGCCTCCAACTCTTTTAAGTCTTTGAGGTTACAAAAGAGCATATCGGCATCTATCATATACTTGTCGATCAGATCAAAATCCGATAGCAGGATCTCTCCCCAGAAATAGAATTTATCGAAGCTCTCATCTTTGTGGTGCTGGCAATAGATATTATATAATTCGGTGATTAAGAATAGTTTTTCAGCGGTGCTGATCGTTGATGCTTCGCTCATTATGTCGTCCATCGATAAGTATGATGGTTGCCATACGGGACGCTCGATAAGTTTCGATAGAGCCTCCGAAAAGAACAATCTTGCACGCTGCGAGGGAAAGACTATCGTAAGTTTCGAGATCTGATCTTCGTATCTTAGATATAACTTTTCCGCAACCTCCTCTATGAATGTTTGTTTTGGTATAGGCATAAAAAGTGATTTTGCTACGAAGTTAGCAAAATAATGTTGTTTTGAAGAATTTTGAGATTGAAATTTAACTTCGTTTAGTCGAAAGATTGCATTCCTGATTGAGCTATGCGTATTATACGCTGATACTCAACAGGCGAAAGCTCCATGTAGAAATAATGAATCGGATCTATTCTCAAATCATTGTATCTCACTTCATAATGCAGGTGGGGTGCCAGAGATAGTCCCGAATTACCCGACAGAGCGATAATATCGCCACGCTGCACCTTTTGACCACGCCTTACGCCTACGCTCAGGAGGTGGCTGTATGAGGTTTTATAGCCATTGCCGTGGTCTATGACAATGGTCTTGCCGAGTGTGGAGCTCTTGTCCGATATCTCCTTTACCACGCCATCGGCTGTGGCGAATACGCTCGATCCCTCGGCTACTGTATAGTCGATTCCTTGATGTGATTTCAGAGTACGGTAAAATGGATTCAATATAGTTCCATAACCTGCGGTCAAAAGCGTTAATTGCTTGTTGAGTACAGGTTGTATAGATGGTATGTTTTTACTCTTTTCGCCCAGATCATCGCCCAATTCCTTGATGCGTTTCCACGAATTTTCCAGCTCATCAGTCTTGCGGCTCAATTCGTTGATTCTCTGGGTTAAATCAGTGGTTAATTGACGCTTTGATTTAGATACATTCTTTTCATATAGAGCTACTCTCTCTTCACTTTGTTCAACATCCAAATCGTATGGATCAGTCTCAAACAAAGTGCGGAATACACCCTTCTCGCGAGCTGTGATATTTTCAAGCACCAACTCCAAAGAATCATATCTCTCGGACAATCTCTCGTACTCCTGCTTTAGGGTTTTGGTTGATTGGCGAATTTTATGCTCATATGGGGTGTCGAAGAGCAGCGAGAATGAGAAATAATAGATTATGATTACAGCCACCCATGCAAACATGCCGATAAAAAGTCTTATGACTCTTTGTCGGGCAGTACGCTTTTTTCTGTTGTTATTCGTGCTTTTCATGTCTCTATGCTTGTGTGACTTTAAGGATGTTACTCAGCTTCATAGTTCTCATCCTGAATCTGGTTCATCAAACTCTTATACGCCTCGGCAGACATATTTCTGTCGAAGTAATTAATTGGATTTACATGGCTACGATTGTAAATCACCTCATAATGCAAGTGTGGCGAAGTCGAAACGCCAGTGTTTCCCATGTCGGCAATAAGTTGTCCGCGCGAGATCTTGTCACCCTCCTTGACGTGTACTTTGTTTAGGTGAGCGTAACGTGTCTTATAGCCGAATCCATGATCTATAACCACCTGAGTTCCATATCCATATCGGACTCTGGTGATGACAACATCTTCCACTACACCATCGCCCGTAGCATATATCGGGTCGCCGACTCTTCCAGGCATATCCACGCCGCTATGGAACTTCCAACGCTTATAGACAGGGTGCATACGATATCCAAAAGCACCGATCTTATTGCGCATCTTAGTGCGGTCGATAGGCCAGATGGCAGGCACGGCGGTCGAGAACTTCTCCTTGTCTTTGGAGAGTGACTGCAACTCATCAAGCGATCGTGATTGCAGATATAGGCTGCGCGCCAGCTGATCCAACTCCATCCATGTCGATTGCATCATGGGGTAGTATTCGCTGCTCTGCAATGAGGCATATTTTCTGGGCTTGTATGGATTGTAGATACCTTCGATTGATAGCGTGTCGGAAGAGAATAGCGGGCGATACACATTGTGGTCGCGGTATTTAATCTGGTCTATTTGACGTTGTGCGGCTCTGATACGACTTTGCAAAACCTCATATTTTAATTGCGCTTCTCTATTCTCAATGGCGAGACGATAGGCTTTGGGAGTGTAAAAGAGTGAAGAAAAGAGCAGATTTACAATCGAAACAAGAATAAATCCGATCAGTAAATTTCGGATGAGACGGTATGAACGCACTCTGTGGATGAGGCTTCTGACCTCACCTTCGGTGCTTTTATGGTTGAAAAATCGTCTCATACTATATAAAATAAACCGATTATGGTGCAAATTTAGCGTAAAATGTGTAAATTTGCAATCTGTTACGAAATAATAACGAATCGAATAATAAAAACAATATATTAACAATGGAATCAAATAAAATCAGACAAGCGTTCCTCGATTTCTTCAAGTCTAAGGAGCATACTATTGTCCCATCGGCCCCGATGGTTGTCAAGAACGACCCTACATTGATGTTCACCAATGCGGGTATGAACCAGTTTAAGGATATCTTTTTGGGTAATTCACCTCGCGTAACTCCACGTGCTGCCGACACTCAGAAGTGCTTGCGCGTTTCGGGTAAGCATAACGATTTGGAGGAGGTAGGACACGATACCTATCACCACACAATGTTCGAGATGTTGGGTAACTGGTCGTTTGGCGATTATTTCAAGAAGGAGGCTATCTCATGGGCATGGGAGCTTTTGACTGAGGTTTATGGTTTGGATAAGAGCCGTATGTATGCTACCGTATTTGAGGGTAGCGAGTCAGATGGCGTACCTTTCGATCAGGAGGCTTACGATTTCTGGAAGCAGTATTTGCCAGAGGATCATATTATCCGCGGTAATAAGCACGATAACTTCTGGGAGATGGGCGAGACAGGTCCTTGTGGTCCATGTAGCGAGATTCATTTCGATTTGCGTGATGAGGCTGATATTGCTAAAGTCCCAGGTCGTGATATGGTTAATGCTGGTCACCACTTGGTTATCGAGATCTGGAACTTGGTGTTCATGCAGTTCAACCGTAAGGCAAATGGTGAGCTTGAGCCACTTCCCGCTAAGCACGTAGATACAGGTATGGGCTTTGAGCGTCTGTGTATGATCCTTCAGGGCAAGAAGTCTAACTACGATACCGATGTATTTCAGCCTACAATCTCTCGTTTGGCTGCAATGGCAGACAAGAGGTATGGCGAGGATGAGAAGTGTGATATCGCTATGCGAGTTATTGCCGATCACCTGCGTGCCATCGCATTCTCTATCGCCGATGGTCAGCTTCCTGCCAATGCTAAGGCTGGTTATGTGATCCGCCGTATCTTGCGCCGTGCAGTACGTTATGGTTATACATATCTTGGCTTCAACGAGCCTACTTTGTGTAAGTTGGTTGCTGGTTTGGCTGAGCAGATGGGACACCAGTTCCCTGAGCTTCGTCAGCAGCAGACTCTCATCGAGCGCGTAATCGAAGAGGAGGAGGCATCATTCTTGCGTACACTCGCTACTGGTATCAACCTTTTGGATCGCGTTATTGCCAAAGTTGGCAAGGGCGGTCAGATTGCAGGTAAGGATGCGTTTGAGCTTTATGATACATTCGGTTTCCCTATTGACCTTACCGAGCTTATCGCTCGTGAGCAGGGCGTGGGTGTTGATCTTGAGGGCTTTGAGCAGGAGCTTCAGGCTCAGAAGGCACGTTCGCGTAATGCCGCAGCTCAGGATATTGACGATTGGCAGGAGTTGAAGCCAATCGAGAAGTGCGAGTTTATCGGCTACGATACTTTGACTGCACCTATCCACATCGCTCGTTATCGCCGTGTGACATCTAAGGGTAAGACTACATATCAGTTGGTGTTCGATCAGACTCCATTCTATGGTAATTCGGGTGGTCAGATTGGCGATACAGGTTATATCGAGTCTCAGGGCGAGAAGATTCAGATCGTAGCTACCGAGAAGGAGAATGGTTTGATTATCCATGTGGTAACTGCATTGCCAGAGAATCTTGAGGCAGAGTTTACTGCTGTTGTAGATCCGGAGAAGCGTCAGGCAGCAGCAAATAATCACACTGCTACTCACCTTTTGGATCAGGCTTTGCGTAAGGTGTTGGGTACTCATGTTGAGCAGAAGGGCTCTATGGTTACTCCTCAGAGCCTTCGTTTTGACTTCTCTCACTTCCAGAAGGTTACTGCGGAGCAGTTGCGTGAGGTGGAGCGTCTGGTAAATATGGCTATCCGTTCGAACTATCCTTTGGAGGAGAATCGTGAGGCTTCGATGGAGGAGGCAAACGCTATGGGTGCTATTGCTCTTTTTGGTGAGAAGTATGGCGATAAGGTGCGTGTAGTGAAGTTTGGCGAGTCGGTAGAGTTGTGTGGTGGTACCCATACTTCGGCTACGGGTACTATCGGCTTGTTTAAGATCATCAGCGAGAGTGCTATTTCGGCAGGTGTACGCCGTATCGAGGCTGTGACATCGGCTCGTGCTGAGGAGATGCTCTACTCGTTGGAGGATCAGATTCACGGTCTTGCTGAGTTGGTTAACAACCCTAAGGTGGAGGTTGCTATCAAGAAGATCTTGGAGAATAACGAGTCGTTGCAGAAGGAGATCGAGCAGTTGCATAAGGAGCAGATTGATGCTATCGTAGAGAAGATCCTCTCGGAGCGCAAGAGTGATGAGGCGTTTGTTATTGCTCGTCAGGTGCCATATGCTTCGACCATGATTAAGGATTTGGCTTATACTTTGCGTTCACGAGTAGGCGATATCGTCATGGTATTGGGATCGGTTTCTGACAATAAGCCAATGTTGGCTGTCATGCTCGGCGATGATATGGTTGCTAAGGGCGTAGATGCAGGTGCTGTGGTTCGCGAGGCTGCCAAGTTGATCAATGGCGGTGGTGGCGGTCAGAAGTTCTTTGCTACTGCAGGTGGTAAGAATCCTGATGGTTTGCAGGCTGCGATTGATAAGGCTGTAGAGATTATTATGGCAAAAATTAACGAATAACAAAATATAAAAGATGGACAAGAAAGTTTTATTGATGATTCTCGATGGTTGGGGAATCGGTAACGGTACTAATTCTGACGTAATCAGCACTATGCATCCAGCATACATCTCGGCTATGACCGAGAAGTATCCTCATGCACAGTTGCGTACCGATGGCGAGAACGTAGGTTTGCCTAACGGTCAGATGGGTAACTCAGAGGTAGGTCACCTCAATATCGGTGCTGGTCGCGTTGTGTATCAGGATTTGGTGAAGATCAATCGTGCTTGTGCCGATAATTCGATCTTTGAGAATGATGAGATCGTTAAGGCGTTTGAGTATGCTAAGTCAAATGGTGTGAATGTCCACTTCATGGGTCTTACATCAGACGGCGGCGTACACTCTTCAATCGAGCACCTTTATAAGCTCGCCGAGATCGCTAAGCACTACGGCATTGAGAATACATTTGTTCACTGCTTCATGGATGGTCGCGATACCGATCCTAAGAGTGGTAAGGGCTTTATTGCCGATGTCGAGGCTCAGTTGGCTAAGTCAACAGGTAAGATCGCATCTATCATCGGACGCTATTACGCCATGGATCGCGATAAGCGTTGGGAGCGTGTTAAGATCGCTTACGACTGCTTGGTGAATGGCGTAGGTGATGCTGCTACCGATATGGTCGAGGCAATGCAGCGTTCTTATGACGAGGGCGTAACAGATGAGTTCGTTAAGCCTATCGTTCGCATTGATGAGAATGGCGAGGTTATCGGTCGCATTAAGCCAAACGATATGGTTATCTTCTATAACTATCGTAACGACCGTGCCAAGGAGATCACTATCGTCCTCACTCAGGAGGATATGCCAGCCGAGGGTATGCACACCATGCCACTTTACTACTGCTGTATGACTCCATATGATGCTAATTTCAAGGGCTTGCACATCCTCTACGATAAGGAGAATGTTCGCAATACTATCGGTGAGTATGTGTCATCACTTGGTCTTTCGCAGTTGCGTATTGCCGAGACCGAGAAGTATGCTCACGTGACTTTCTTCCTCAATGGTGGTCGTGAGGCTGAGTTCGAGAATGAGTCTCGTATCTTGGTGGCTTCTCCAAAGGTTGCTACATACGACCTTCAGCCTGAGATGAGTGCATACGAGGTGAAGGATAAGTTGGTTGTTGCATTGGGCGAGCAGAAGTATGATTTCATCTGCTTGAACTTCGCTAACGGTGATATGGTTGGTCATACAGGTGTTTACGAGGCTATCGAGAAGGCTGTTAAGGCTGTCGATGAGTGTGTTGCCGATGTAGTAGAGGCTGCTAAGGCAAACGGCTACGAGGTTGTGATGATCGCCGACCACGGTAATGCCGACAATGCAGTTAACGCTGACGGAACTCCTAATACAGCACACTCTTTGAATCCTGTGCCAATTGTAGTGGTATCGGATCGCGTTGCTAAGGTTGAGAATGGTATCTTGGCAGATGTTGCTCCTACCGTGTTGAAGCTCATGGGCTTGGAGCAGCCAAAGGAGATGACAGGTAAGGCTTTGGTAGAGATGAAGTAATCTTGAGGGACGCCATTGGGTAGCGTACATATTATGGGGATTCATTTGACGGGTGTCGGATGAATCCTTTTTTTGTGTGGTATCTTATGGAAGGATTCTTTCAGATATTTTAATTTCACTATATTTGTAATGTTAACAAACCTAATGAGAATGAAACGTAGCGTAATACTTCTTGGCAGTGGAGTGGTCTTGACCGCGGGCGGCGTTTGTGCCGAAGGTGTGAAGAGTCATCAGAAACCCAATATTATTTATATAATGTGTGATGATATGGGCTATGGTGATCTGGGGTGCTATGGTCAGCGATTGATCTCTACTCCCAATATCGACTCTATGGCTCGAAGCGGAATCCGCTTCACTCAAGCCTATGCTGGTAGTCCTGTCAGTGCGCCATCGCGTGCATCGTTTATGACGGGTCAGCATAGCGGTCATACCGAGGTGCGAGGTAATAAGGAGTATTGGCGTGGTGTGCCTATCGTGAAATATGGCATCAACGATGACTTCTCTGTGGTGGGGCAGCACCCTTACGATCCGCGTCATGTACTCATTACCGAGATAATGAAGGACAACGGCTACACCACAGGTATGTTCGGTAAATGGGCGGGCGGTTATGAAGGCTCTGTCTCTACACCCGATAAACGCGGTGTGGATGAATTTTACGGTTTTATCTGTCAGTTCCAAGCACACTTGTATTATCCTAATTTCCTGAATCGTTTTAGTCGCTCGGCGGGCGATACCGAGACCGTGCGAGTTGTGATGGAGGAGAATATCAAATATCCGATGTATGGTCCTGATTATCTGAAACGTCCCCAATACTCTGCCGAGCTGATCCATCAGGCAGCACTCGATTGGATCGACAAGCAGAGCGCAGATCATCCATTTTTCGGCATTTTGACCTATACTTTGCCTCATGCCGAGTTGGTGCAACCCGATGATGAGATTTTAAGGAGCTACAAGCAGAAGTTTTTCAACGATCGCACTTGGGGCGGTCAGGAGGCTTCGCGCTATAACGCTACGACCCATACCCATGCCCAATTTGCGGCTATGATTACCCGTTTGGATAAATATGTAGGCGAGGTGCTTGCCAAATTGCGTGAGAAGGGTTTGGATGAGAATACCATCGTGATCTTCACCAGCGACAATGGTCCGCACGAGGAGGGTGGAGCCGATCCTGCGTTCTTTGGACGCGATGGTAAACTCCGAGGTCTGAAACGTCAGTGCCACGAAGGTGGTATCCGCGTGCCATTTATCGTTAGCTGGCCAGCCGAGATTACTTCGGGTAGCGTGAGCGATCATCAGTTGGCGTTTTACGATCTGATGCCTACATTCTGCGAGTTGGCGGGCGTTAAGGATTATGAGAAGCGATACGCTAATCGGGAACTTGAGAAGGATTATTTCGATGGTCTTTCGTTTGCTCCTATTTTGATGGGCGAGGGCGAGCAGCCTAAGCACGATTTCCTCTATTGGGAGTTCGGCGAAATCGATCAGATTGCTGTGCGCGAGGGTGATTGGAAATTGGTGGTCAAGCGTGGTACGCCATATCTATATAATCTAAAGGAGGATCTGCATGAGGATCACGATGTGGCTATCCTCTATCCTCAGCAGGTAAGGCGTATGATCGAGATTATCTATCGTGAACATACTCCGAGCGAACATTTTAAAGTTACGTTGCCTGAGCGTAAGTGAAAATAACGAAATTGTAGCTTTTGGGTGACGTAAGCTAAATTAACAAAATGTGAGGGCATTTAACGCGAGATTTGTTAAATGCCCTCATCTCATTTTTTTTACCACGCTACAGGTTGGTTCCACACCACAGGTCCACCCTAATCTTTTGGCTCTACGATGATTGCCTTGTCGGTCCAATCCTCGCCGTTGAGCAACACCTTTTCAAGCGTTTTGACGTAGATTCTGTCTATGAAAAAACACTTCTGTGCATCATAACGAGGATGTTTCTTTAGCGAGATGTGAAGCGTGTCGCCCTCGCAATGAATCTCCTCAATGATATGGTAATAGAGTGAGAAGAGATTCTCATCGCTCTTGATGTCGTTGGTGATAACAAGCTGATCGGTATTAACCTCAGCACCTGTAATTGATATGGTCTTAATCTCTGCATTTTCCAGATTAGCCTTGCGGAGCATTTGTCTTAATTCGTTTTGCTCGCTTTGTAAGGTCAAAATGTTGGCTGCTCCTATCATCAAAGGTACTCCTATGTAAAACGCCAAAATGGCTATTGTGATATAATTTACTCTCTTTTTCATCGCTTTTCGGTTTCGTTATAATGTTTGATAAACTCTTCTAATTCAATACCCAAAAGATTCATATCAGCTATGAATTGAGGTATTGTCTCTTTGCGGAACTCCTCGCGGCGGCGCGTCTCGATCAGCTCCTTTGCCTGATCCGAAACAAAATATCCTACGCCACGCACGCTGTATATTGTCTGCTCCATCGTCAATCTCTCATAAGTTCGGGCTATAGTATTGGGATTTACCCCAAATTCGGCACTTAGCTCCCTGACCGATGGCAACTGATGCCCTTTAGACCACTCTCCGCGTAGGATGTGTTGCTCGATCCACTCCTTGATCTGAATGAATACGGGTTTGTTGTCACTCATCTGCTTCATAACTCACGTACTTTTAGGCGTAAATATCCGAGTACATACATCGCTATTGGCAGAGTCAGCGTGAAGAATACGCTTACCACACAACTCATCTGCTCCGAGAAGATGGATACGGGGTATCTGCTTACGAAATGTGAACCATTCATATATACATGACTGTCCGACATTATATTCTGGAACGGATATGAGTAGTGTAAAGGTAACCGCAATATAGCAAGACCTGCTGCGACCGATAGGAGTATATACCATTTTCTGCCAGCCGAGCGAACAAAGAAGGCAATGCTGTGTGCAATTGCCCAGAAGCTGAGGAATCCATCATACTTATACACATCCTCGCTCAGCGGTATAGAGAATGATGTCATTCCCTCGTTAAACCACAAAGAGATAGTCTCCGCCACGAGCCACAATGCGATCATAGTCAAAGGCAGGATCATAAATGTGCAGATCCATTCGGCGATATATTTACTCTCGGTAGATGCTGGCACAAGTAGGGTAGTGGCAACCATGCGTTTATTGTCGTAACCACGGAATGAAGAATAGATTGTGTAGATAAATCCTATTATAATCATTACTGCGAAGCACGATTCGCGCAAGGAATTTATAATTTGTTCGATTCGTACATCTTCGTGCCAAGACAAATATGACTCGCGTGCATAACACATAAATAAAAAACCGATAAATAGCGCTAATGCTACGGTTATTCGTTTCCAGTTGAGTCTGAAGTGTAATTTAATCAGATCTAAGATATGTTGTGTTGTCATGGTGTTTACTTTTTAGAGATTACTTTGCTCAGATAGTTGCGCATGTTTTCGCTATTCTGCATGGCTAAATAGAATGACTCAAGATCCACATCAGAATAGTCGCCCTCAGCCTTGCCGATAGCTTTTAATCCATTCACGTAGAGTGGCTCTTCGATGTTCTGAATGTCACCGAATTGTAGTGCCTCGCCGATTGCGCCGAGCGATGAATTAAGCACGATTCTGTTCTCGCGCAGGATGATTACATCCGAAATAATATCCTCAATGTCGGCAACCTGATGGCTTGAGATGATAATCAATCTTTCGCTCAAATCCTGCCCTGCCAAAATTTTTCTTAGTGCCTGCTTTGACTCAATGTCCAGACCGTTGGTTGGCTCATCCATCAATACGATGCGTGGATGAGAAGCTAACGCGAATGCGATGGCAAATTTCTTGCAATTGCCCAACGAGAGTTTGTCTAAACGTATGCCGAAGGTGAAGTTCATCATCTTCAGATAATGATTCATATCCCCGTTAGAGAACTTGGGACGAAACGCAGCATAACTCTCCACAAATTGCTCTGCGCTCATTGATGGTAGCTCCAATTCATCTTGGATGTAAGCTATCTGCTCCAGAAATTTAGCCTTGCGCTCCAGTGGCGTGTAGCCCAATACTTCGATCTTGCCGCCGAGAGGCTCAAGTGCCCCAGCAAGTGTGTTGAGAAGAGTGGTCTTTCCGCTGCCGTTGGATCCTAATAATCCGTAGATCCGATCCTCTTGCAGTGTGAGGTTTACATCTTTGAGTACAGGGCTCTTGACTCTGTACCCCGCTTGTAAGTTGTTGAGTTTAATCATAATAGTAAGATTTTATGGTTTGATGTTCTACTGTATTAGTTAAGTAGTACAGTACAAAGGTAGAGAAAATATTTTATCGTGCAATAGTAGTGGCGAAAATTTTTCAAAAAAAACGGAGCTTTGGCTCAGAAATGCCAAAACTCCTATATTAATAATGAAAAATTCTATGTCGATATTACGCAGTGATCTGCTCTTGTCGTTGTTTTGCGTAGCTTTCGATATTGTCAGCAACGCACTCAACCAAGCGTGCAATAGCCTCTACCGATGACCATGCGTTGTGGGGTGAAGCGAGCAGTCGGTAACGATCCTTAAGATGGTAGAGTGGAGATTCTCTGAGTGGCTCCGAAGAAAATACATCCAATGCAGCACCTCTGATTACGCCGTTGTTTAGTGCTTCTGCCAACGCAGCTTCGTTGACAATTCCACCACGCGCTACGTTGATCAAAATTGCCGAGCGTTTCATCTGAGAGAGTTGCTCCGTAGAGATTAAATCGAGTGTCTTGTCGTTAAGCGGGCAGTGGATTGAGATGATATCAGACTCCTTTAGTAACTCATTTAACGATACGGAATTATACGATTCATCTCGTGTAATGCCTGAAGTAGAATAATAGCTTACTTCGCATCCGAATGCTTCGGCTAATTTAGCCACTTTTCGCCCGATGTTTCCCATGCCGATGATGCCCCATCGCTTGCCCGAAATCTGAGCTGTCGGACGGTCAAAATTGAATATGCGCTCAGATGCCGAGTAGTAGCCAGCGTGGAAGTAGTCGTTGTAATAAGTCAACTCGCGCAATAGTGCCAAAGCCGAAGATATTGTAGCCTCGGCAACCGAATCGGTGGAGTATCCAATCGCATTGCGCACCAAAACACCATGCTCAGCAGCTGCCGCTAAATCTACGTTGTTCATTCCCGTAGCTGCCACGCAAATGAGTCTGAGGTGGGGGAGTTGTGCGATGGTCTGCGCGTCAATGACCACTTTGTTGGTGATTATCACCTCGGCGTCCGACACGCGTTCCAATACCTCGTTAGGTGCAGTAGTCTCATAACCGATGTATTCTCCCATGCTTTTGATACGACTCAAATCCTGACCGCAAACGGAATATTCATCCAAAAATACAATTTTCATATCTTAGGTAATTTTTATAATTCATTGATCAATCCTCTGACCACTACCGAGGCGCATCCTATACCAAACAAGGCGGGTATATATGATATAGTGCCTGTGTTGGATTTTTTATTTTGCTCATTGCACAATATCATTGCTCCCTCTCTGACTGCTTCGGGTGAAAAGACTGCTTGGAAGCCTTTGCGAATACCGATTTTGTGTAGTCGCTTGCGTAACATATGGGCAAGTGGACAATGGTGTGTCTTGGCAATGTCGCATATCTCCATCTTTGTGGGATCGGTTTTGGCTCCAGCTCCCATAGAACTTACTAAAGGGATGTTGCGATCCAAAGCACCTTTGATTAATGCCAATTTGGGTGATAGGGTGTCGATGGCATCTGCCACATAATCAAATGGTTGAGAATCAAGCAGAGCGTCAGTTTCATCATCCTTTATAAAGCGGTTGATGACCTGTAACTCTATTTCTGGATTTATATCTCTCAGACGCTGAGCCATCAATTCGCTCTTCTCTTGACCTATGGTGGAGTGCAGGGCGATGAGTTGTCGATTGATATTGCTCTTTGATACTGTGTCGGCATCGGCTATTGTCATCTTGCCTACACCAGCACGAGCAATCATTTCGGCAGCGTATGCTCCCACTCCGCCAAGTCCCACAACCAAGACATTTGCGTTACGCAAAAGAGTGAGTTTTTCTTCTCCTAAAAGTAGTTCTGTTCGCTCTAACCAGCTGTTATCCATTGGGTAGAAAAAGTTTATTGTAATTATTTAAAATCTGCATCTGTAAATACTTGAGCGATACTTGTTTAATTCGTGTTACCTCAAGGTATTGTTTATCTATTGTCGTTGCCGCATCATCCGTTTCGATAAATATCCGTTCGAGTGGTGTGTTGCGCAGAGCCTCAATTGTTTTTGGAGAACGCCAAGTCCGATCGCCAAACGATAGGTAATAACCTTTATCTATGGCTCGTTGAGCCTGCTCCTTGCTACCTATAAACCCATGGAAAATTACGGCGGGGAGTGTGTAGTGTCCGATGATTCTGATCGCATCTTCAAATGCCCTGACGCAGTGCAATACAACAGGCTTTTGGAGTTCTTGAGCAATCTCTAATTGCTTTCGGAAAATATCTTTCTGAAGCTCCACATCAACATCGCACGCATAATCCAATCCTATCTCTCCGATAGCTTGCGCATGGGCGAAATCAACCTCTTTCAAACTCCTCTTGTCGGCATCCCACGGGTGTATGCCCACAGCTTGTAGCTCGGTGTGCAGACCCGTTGGGTGGTGGGTGTGTATGTCAACGTAGAGGCTCATAAGGCTTGTTTTGAGTGCAAATTTATGGAAAAATAATAAATTTTGCTTTAAAAACGAAATTATAGTTGATTTGGTGTGGGAAAGTGCAAAAAAAGTAGTATCTTCGTGCGCGTTTTATAGGGTGTATTGTTTTATGCCCGAGATCACAAATTGGAACAATTTATAAATCATAAATTTAACCAAAATATTATTCATTTAACAACAATTTTATGTCGAAAATCATTAAACTACAGAAAGGTCTCGACATCAAACTTCAGGGAAAGGCTGCTGAGTCATTGGTAGAGTTGCCATTGGCTAAGGAGTATGCCGTATCTCCATTGGATTTTGAGAATGTGACTCCAAAGTTGTTGGTGAAGGTAGGCGATAAGGTTAAGGCGGGTACTCCTCTGTTCTTCGACAAGAACAACGAGCGAGTGCTTTTTACTTCACCTGTCAGCGGTACCGTATCGGCTGTAAACCGTGGCGAGAAGCGTAAGATTCTGAACGTAACGGTAGAGGCTGATGCTCAGCAGGAGTCTGAGACTTTCAAGACTCTCGATTTGCAGAAGGCATCGAGAGAAGATGTGATCGAGCAGTTGCTTAAGTCTGGCTTGTGGACTATGATCCAGCAGCGTCCTTATGGCGTTGTGGCTAACCCAGCAGATCAGCCTAAGGCTGTATTTGTCTCTGCTTTTGATTCGGCTCCTTTGGCTCCAAACATGAACTTCGTGTTGAAGGGCGAGAAGGCTAATTTGCAGAAAGGTTTGGAGGTTCTTTCTAAGCTCACAGCGGGTAAGGTTCATCTCTCGGTTAATGCTCAAGCAGAGGGTGAGATGACTTCACTTAATGGTGTTGAGATCCACTCGTTTGCAGGTAAGCATCCAGTAGGTAATGTCGGTGTTCAGATCCACCACATTGATCCTATTGCTAAGGGTGACATCGTTTGGACTGTAAACATCCAGGATGTAGCATTGATCGGTCGTTTGTTCTCGACTGGTAAGGTCGATATGAAGAAGATCATTGCTGTAACTGGTAGCGAGGTCGATAAACCTCAGTATTATTCAGTAATCAGCGGTGCTCCTATCGCATCTTTGTTGCAGAACCAGATCAAGGCTCAGCCTGAGGGTGGCTCGGTACGTATCATCTCTGGTAACGTACTCACAGGTAAGAAGGTCGAGGCTAATGGCTTCCTTACAGCAAAGGCTTCTCAGGTTACAGTTATTCCAGAGGGCGATAAGTACGAGTTGTTGGGCTGGATCGCTCCACGTCCACACCGTTTCTCTGTATCACGTTCATACTTCTCATGGCTCTGCCCTAAGAAGGAATACAAGTTGGATACAAACGTAAATGGTGGTCCTCGTGCATTTGTTGTGACAGGTCTCTATGAGCAGTATTTGCCTATGGATATCTATCCAATGTACTTGTTCAAGGCTATCGTTGCCAACGATATCGACAAGATGGAGAACTTGGGTATCTATGAGATTTTGGAGGAGGATGTTGCTCTCTGTGAGTTTGTCGATCCTTCTAAGACCGAGATCCAGAAGTTAGTTCGTGATGGTATTAACTTAATGATTAAGGAGTGTTAAGCTATGAAGGGACTTAGAAAATTAGTAGATAATATGAAGCCTACCTTCGAAGAGGGAGGTAAGCTGAGTTTCTTGGCATCGACATTCGATGCTTTGGAGACATTCCTTTTTGTACCTAATACCACTACTAAGAGCGATGCGCACGTTCGCGATTGTATCGACATGAAGCGTACCATGTTCTTCGTGGTATTGGCTCTTTTGCCAGCCTTCCTTTTCGGTTGCTTGAATACAGGTTTGCAGGTAGGTCTTGAGGGCTTCCATGCATTCCTCTATGGTTTGGTACGTGTGCTTCCTATGGTTGCCGTATCTTATATCGTAGGTTTGGGTATTGAGGTCTTTTATGCTCAGATCCGTAAAGAGGAGGTTGCCGAGGGTTATTTCGTTACAGGTCTTTTGATCCCAATGATTATGCCTGTGAGCACTCCACTTTGGATGGTTGCTTTGGGTGTAGCGTTCGCTGTTATCTTCGGTAAGGAGGTATTCGGTGGTACAGGTATGAATATCTTTAACCCTGCGTTGGTTGCTCGTGCATTCGTATTCTTCGCCTTTACTCCTCAGATGTCTGGTGAGAAGGTTTGGTTCTCAGACTGGAAGATGATGGGTGCTACCGATGCTACTACAGGTGCTACTGCACTGGAGCAGTTGGCTACAACAGGTCAGATGCAGTGGAGCGTTATGGATGCATTCTTGGGCTTCATCCCGGGTTCGTTTGGTGAGACCTCTACACTCTGCATCTTGATCGGTGCTGCTATCTTGCTCTTCACTGGTATCGCTTCATGGCGTACAATGCTCAGCGTATTTGCAGGTGGTTTGTCATTTGGTTACTTGTTCCAGGCGTTGGGCGTAACTGAGTATCCTGCTTACTATCACCTTTTGGTTGGTGGTTTTGCTTTCGGTGCTGTATTTATGGCTACTGACCCTGTTACATCGGCTCAGACCAATATGGGTAAGTATATCGTAGGCTTTATGACAGGTGCTTTGGCTGTGTTGGTTCGCGTTGTGAACCCTGCATATCCAGAGGGTATGATGCTTTCTATCCTCTTTATGAATGCATTGGCTCCAACTATCGACTACTTCGTAGTAGAGGCTAACATCAACCGTAGAAAGAGTCGTATTAAAACTGTAAAATAACGAGAGTATGGCAAAGATGAATGTAAATAGCAATGCATATATCATCATCTACTCAGTAGTGATGGTAGTAGTAGTGGCTGTTCTTTTGGCTGTGACTTCGCTCTCGTTGCAGGAGCGTCAGCAGGCTAATATGCTTAACGAGAAGCAGCAGCAGATCGTAAAGGCTTTGGGTGAGAATCCTGAGACAGCATCTTATGGTGATGTTGTTGCCGAGGCTGTGATGCTCGATAAGAGCGGAAAGAAGATCGAGGGCAAGAGCGATGCAGATATCTTCAACGCTTTGGGTGATTTGACTGCTTCTTTCGAGGCTGGCGAGTTCCCTCTCTTCAAGGCAAAGAACGGTTGTGTTGTAATCCCAGTATATGGAGCTGGTTTGTGGGGTCCAATTTGGGGCTATGTGGCTTTGGAGCCAGATATGAATACAGTGAAGGGTATTGTAATGGACCACTCAGGTGAGACTCCTGGTTTGGGTGCCGAGATCACTACTTCGAAGGTTCAGTCAGCTTTTGTTGGCAAGACCATTTTTGAGGGTGATAATTTGGTCTCTGTATCAATGAAGAAGGGTGGTGCTACCAATAACCATGAGGTAGATGCTATCTCAGGCGGTACTAAGACTTGCGATGGTGTAAACGCCATGATCAAGTCTGGTCTTGAGAATCAGCTTCCATTCTTGAATGCTAATAAGTCTAACAAATAAAAGTGAGCGGAACTATGAGTAATTTGAAAAATTTAACAGGACCGCTAAGTGCAAACAACCCTGTTATCGTACAGATCTTGGGTATTTGTTCGGCTTTGGCGGTAACCGTAAAGATGGAGCCTGCATTTGTGATGGGTCTGTCGGTTATGGTCGTTACAGCGTTTGCAAACCTTGTGATGTCGCTTTTGCGTAATGGTATCCCATCGCGCATCCGTATCATCGTTCAGTTGGTTGTTATCGCTGCGTTGGTAATTATTGTCGATCAGTTCTTGAAGGCATTTGTTTATGATGTTTCTAAACAGCTGTCAGTATATGTAGGATTGATCATTACAAACTGTATCATCATGGGTCGTGTGGAGGCTTACGCTTTGGGTAACAAGCCTTGGGACTCGTTCCTCGATGGTATTGGTAACGGTTTGGGTTATGCTGCTATCCTTTTGATCGTAGCGTTCTTCCGAGAGTTGTTCGGATCGGGTACTTTGTTCGGAGTACAGATTATCCCTCAGAGCTGGTATATCGCCGAGGGTGGTTTCTACTCTAATATAGGTATCATGCTCTTCCCACCGATGGCACTCGTTATCGTAGGTGCTATTATCTGGGTACATCGTTCGTTTAACAAGGATTTGCAGGAAAAATAGGAGGTAGAGTATGGAAACATTGAATCTTTTTATACGTTCGATCTTTATCGACAACATGGTCTTCGCATTCTTCTTCGGTATGTGTTCATATATTGCCGTTTCGAAGAGCGTAAAGACTGCAATGGGTTTGGGTGCTGCCGTTGTCTTTGTGATGACTATGACTGTGCCTTTGAACTACCTCTTGAACGAGTATGTGTTGGCTCCTGATGCTTTGGTAGAGGGTGTTGACTTGAGTTTCTTGACATTCATTGTCTTTATCGCCGTTATTGCATCGTTTGTGCAGTTGGTGGAGATGGTAGTGGAGAAGTTCTCGCCTTCGCTCTATAACCAGTTGGGTATCTTCTTGCCTTTGATCGCTGTAAACTGTGCTATCATGGGAGGTTCGCTCTTCATGCAGCAGAAGGTTGTATCGGGTGAGATTGATGGCTTGTGGCAGAGTATCGTTTACGGTCTTGGCTCAGGTATTGGTTGGTGGTTGGCTATCGTTATGATGGCAGCTATCCGTGAGCGTTTGCAGTACTCTCACATTCCTGCTGGCTTGAAGGGCCCTGGTATCGCATTTATCATCACAGGTTTGATGGGTATCGCCTTTATGATCTTCTCAGGTATTAAGTTGTAACCTTTAATAAGAGATAAGAAATGGATATTTTAACAATTGTAGTTGCGATAGTTGCCTTTCTGGTGGTAACACTGCTTTTGGTGGCGTTGCTTCTCTTTGCGAAGGCTAAACTTACGACATCGGGAGATGTCACTATCGACATTAATGACGGAAACAAAGTTCTCACCGTAGCTGGTGGCTCTACTTTGTTGAATACGTTGACTGCACAGGGTATCTTCCTTCCTTCGGCTTGTGGAGGTAAGGGTGCTTGCGGTCAGTGCAAGTGCCAGGTATTGGAGGGCGGCGGTGAGATTCTTCCCACCGAGACAGGGTTCTTCAACCGTAAGCAGATTCAGCAGAAGTGGCGTTTGGGTTGCCAGGTGAAGGTTAAGGAGAATATGAAGATCCAGGTCCCTGCTTCAGTTCTTTCTATCAAGAAGTGGGAGTGCGAGGTTGTATCTAACCACAATGTAGCTACCTTTATTAAGGAGTTCGTTGTTAAGTTGCCCGAGGGTGAGGATCTTAACTTCCGCAGTGGTGGTTACATCCAGATTGATGTGCCAGCAATCACTGT
>JAFXLG010000020.1 GCA_017531305.1 Alistipes sp. | reverse complement strand
TGCAGTAGTATTTTTGCATTACTATTTTCTTGAAATCTTCGATTTTGTATGTAAATTGTATGTGATAAAATTATATGATAACTGCAATATACGCAAGTAATAAATTGATAGTTAGGTAGATACTTAAGGTTTGCGAATTTGTAACTGATTTACGTCTCAGTAAACTGCGGTTTCTCGGGTTTCGCGAGCCTAAAAATCCCACTTTTTATACACGTTCAATATTATCAATATTATAAGGGCTGTTCAGCGTGATAGTTGGACAGCCCCTATAATTTTATCGTGTGCTACGATTTAAAACTCGAAAAGTAGCATATCGCCTGCCTCTACATTAAGTGTCGGAGAGTAGAGTGAAGCCTTGACAGCTCTACCATCGGTCATCACGCGCTTAACACACTCGGCAGTCTCAACTGTTACTGTTTGCGCACGCTTAATATCGCGGTTAAGAATCATCAAGTAACGCTTGTCCCCATTTTTTAAGTGCGAAATCAGGACTCCCTCACCCGAAGCCTCCACCTTCTTAAACTCATCGGGCAACTCATTACTGAGTCGGCGTGTACCCATCGGAATCTCGGCACCTGTGTGACGCACCCAAACCATCTCTGCACCCAAAAATATATGAGAAAGGCTCTGTACTTGATGATTGATCTTCGCGACATGGTCATAGACCTCGGTACGCTGATGATTCTCATCAATCGGAGCTTTGTGGAAGTTCCAGATGGTGCCCAGCGGTGTGGTGTAGGTGAAGTATTGGATTCCCTGTGCGCCGTAGGCTAAATTGGCAAAGATTTGTAGGCGCATTGCCTCCAATGTTGCCACAGGATATGGATCGTGAGCAGTCGAAAGAGCGAACGCCCAAAATGGCACTCCTGCACGTTTCGACTCGAAAGCCACATCCTCCAGATTTGAGTAGAATGGTGCACGTACCTCGTTGTCTCCCACCACAGGATAGTGATCGAACGACACCAAGCCCAAACCTACCTCTTTGATAAAGCGCTCAACATATTCCGAATAAGTCGTTGTTCCCAAATCAATCGGACGCACATAGTTAGGCAGAAGATTCAAATATAGTAACTTCTTATCGTCCACCTTGCGGATACGCTCTGCCATCGCTCGCAACTCCTCGAAACCACTCGACACAGGCTCATCACGCAAGAAGTATCCCGCCGCAGTAGGGTTGTTCTTACCCAAAGCCACAGCCTTTTCCAAATCGTCTCCCATCATGCCCGCCGAGATCAGCACCTTAACATTGGTTCCTTTGGCAGCCTTGAGTGCCTGTGCGACCTCCTCCACCGAGCCGAAATGAGAGAAAGAGATATTGAATCCCGCCTCGCGCATCTCCAGATAACGCTCGCGTGATACCTCCTCCTTTAAGAGTGAGAACCACGCCATGATGGGAAACTCACGGTCGGTAGGATTCTCATATTTGTGTGGATTTTCGACCTTTGTCTCAGCCTTTTTTGTCTTTAAAGACGGTTGCGCCAACCACTTTTCTAAAGCCTCGACCCACTCTTGTTTGTGGCGGAAGGAGTCTCTAAAGCCCCAGCCGTGACCGCCCGTAGGCAATATATGCAACGATGTGGGTACATTTTGCTTCTTGAGTTCTGCGCTGAAATCGGAGCTATTGACAGCTGGCACCGTACCATCATCAGCCGACAAGACCAAAAATGTAGGTGGCGTTTGGGCTGTGATCTTTAGTTGAGGATCCCATTTATCGGTCAACTTTTGCGAACGATCCTTACCCAAAAGGTTGTCGTACGATCCGTTATGTGCTTTGGCGCGGTTGCCTGTGATAACGGGATAGAACAAAATAGCAAAGTCGGCGCGAGTCTGAGCGCGGCGGCTCACATCGCCATTTGCCGCCAATGAGCCTACGGCAGTCGAGGCTGCCAGATGACCACCAGCCGAGAATCCCATGATTCCCACCTGCTTGAGTCCCTTACTTCCAGCATAATCCTCCTTCATGTAGCGCAGAGCCTCGGCGGCATCCTCCATCGGAACTTCGGGCACACCGTTAGGCATACGATACTTAAGCACCGCGGCTGTGATGCCTCGCTCGGCGAACCACTTGGCAAAGTCGTGTCCCTCGTGACCCATCGCCACCAAGAAATATCCTCCACCCGGGCATATCACCACCGCCTGACCAGTAGCTTTGGCGGGATCGGCTTCGTAGATGAACAGCTCGGCTGTGGTGGTGTATGACACACGCTCCTGCCCTTCGTCTGTCTCTGCGCGCTCGATGTGGTTGGAGTGAGGTGCCGAGGTGTTATCCCACAACTTTACTGTTATATCCTGTGCCTGCATATTCATCGTAATGAGCGAAAAGAGTATCGCTATCGAAAAGTTTAATCTGTTTAACATCTTCTCCACACTGAATTAGCCACTCCCCTATTTCATCTTCAGGCGACCCATGATGTATTGGCACACATGATCCACAAACTTGTAGCTGCCTGTGTCGGGCGAAGCAAAATTCTGGAAGCAGTGACCTCTGTGAGCCAGAGTGTGAAGCTCACATTGGATTCCCATGCTACGCATCTTCTCCCAAGTCTTGACTGAGTTCATGGCTGCCCAAACGTCATCATCACCATGCAGGAAGAGCATAGGTGCTGTGCTGAGGTCGAAACTGAACTCTGGTACAAGCACTGCACTGTCGGCATTGCCTCGTGTGGTGTTGTTCTCATCTGCTCCATCGGTCAGGGCGTATGCAGGATAGATTCCCACACCCCACTGCACGTTACATGGGAGCTTATCCACGTTGTCGATAGGCAAGTATGATTGGTGGCGAGAGCTTGTCACTCCCATCAATGTGAGGTGACCGCCTGCCGAGCTACCCATGATACCGATGTTATTAGGATCCAAACCGTAGGCTGCAGCCTGTGAGCGTACCATGCGGATTGCACGCTGCAAATCCTGCCATGCGGTAGTATGCTTTGCAAGACCACTCTCTGGCGAAGGACGTGGTGTGCGATACTTCATCGTTACGACCGTCACGCCCAACTCGTTGAGTCGGCGGCGTACGGGTGTTACCTCAAAACCATCGGGATCGTTACCGTAGTAGCCACCTCCAGAATAGATGATCTGGATACCCTTGGTCTTAAGATTCTTTGGCATGTGCCACTCGATGTAAGGCTTGCACTGGTGCTCCTGCTTATCGGGCATCCTACCCTCAGGCCAGATGTCCTGAGTGATCTTCTTAGAGCGAGCCTCATCGCTGGTGTAACGCTCCATGATCGAAACCTCCTTCTCAAGCTCGCCCATAACACCGATCTGGTGCATGAAATCCACCGCGCGGTCGAAGCCAAATGCGCCATGACCCTTGTCGGGGTAGAGGTGCAACTCGGCAGGGATCTTCATCTCGCGCAACTTGCGATAGACGAGTGTCGAGCCGTTAGGCGAATAGATATCCATGCCGCCATGATGAAGTGTCATCGGGCAGGTCTTTGCATCGAACTTGAAGCAGTCGGAGATCTTCACATCTATACCATAACCATCGCGGATGGCAGGTGAGCCTGTCTCGGCATCCGTAGTGACGTAAGCTGGAGCATTCACCACCGCCCAATTGATGTGGCAAGGTACATCGTCCAACTTATCGACCTTCTCGTAGGCTGGAGTCTGCGAAGAGGTAGCCAACAAAAGAGCCAAGTGTGAGCCTGCCGACATCGAGATCACGCCGATCTTTTCGGGGTCGTAGCCACGCTTGCGAGCCTCATCGCGTACCATGCGCACCGCGCGCTGACCATCCTCCCACGCTGTCTGATAGATAGGCAAGCCTACGGGACGTGGTGTGCGATAGACAAAGTTGACGGTCTGGAAACCGAGCTTTGTAAGCTCCTCGCGCCACATCTTGATAAGTCCCACATCGCAGCAATTCTGGTAACTGCCGCCCGAAATGAGGATCATACAAGCGTCATTATCTACCGTCTTGTCGGGTTTCTCGCCCCACTCGAGGTATGCAATGCGATGTTTGTCGGCATTGAAACCCTCCTTGCCAGCCTCATCGGTCATGGCTGCGATCTGATGATCTTGGCGATTAGGCATCTTACCCTTTGACCATACGGGTACACGCTCCAACGCATTGGCGCAGAGAACGCTCATAAGGGCAAGCAATAAAATTAAGGACTTTCTCTTCATGGTTTTATTAAGTTTTACGGTTCTTTAGGTTAGGTTTTGGTTTTTTGAGAAGGCTTACATTACGATATTGATAATTTTGCCTGGCACCACGATAATCTTCTTTGGAGCCTTGCCCTCAAGCCACTTCTGTGCGCCCTCGGTGTTGACAATATCTGCCTGAATCTCCTGAGGCTTCTTATCCAAAGCATAGGTCTGCTTGAAGCGCAATTTGCCGTTGACCATCACAGGATACTCAAACTCGCTCTCCACCAAATACTTCTCATCGTGCGTTGGATATGCAGCATCGAAAATTGTCTGATTGTGACCCATAGCTTCCCACAACTCCTCGGCAATGTGAGGAGCAAATGGAGCGATGAGGATTGTGAGTGGCTCAAGAATCTCACGCTTGTGGCACGCTCCCAGCTCGTTCAGACAGATCATGAATGCCGAGATAGAGGTGTTGAACGAGAAGTTCTCGATATCCTCGCTTACCTTCTTGATGGTCTTATGCAGCGACTTAAGCTCGTCGGCAGTTGCCTTCTCATCGGTAAGAGTGAACTGACCCTCGCGGTCGTAGAACAGACGCCACATCTTGCGCAAGAACTTGTGCACACCGTCAATACCGTTGGTATCCCATGGCTTCGACTGCTCCAACGGTCCGAGGAACATCTCATACATGCGCAATGTATCGGCACCGTAGTTCTCCACGATGTTGTCTGGGTTTACCACGTTGAACATCGACTTCGACATCTTCTCGATAGCCCAACCGCAGACATACTTGCCATCCTCCAAGATAAACTCTGCATCTCGGAACTCTGGACGCCATGCGCGGAATGCCTCCAAGTCGAGCTGGTCGTTCTTGACGATGTTGACATCGACATGAATCTCCTGAGTCTGGTAGTCGTTCTTCAGACCCAACGACACAAACTTGTTGGTACCCACAACGCGATATACGAAATTCGAGCGACCCTGAATCATACCCTGATTTACTAACTTCTTGAATGGCTCAGACTCGCAAATATAACCCAAGTCGTAGAGGAACATATTCCAGAAACGAGAGTACATCAAGTGACCTGTGGCGTGCTCGATACCGCCAATGTAGAGATCCACATTGCGCCAGTAGTCGTTAGCCTGCTTAGATACCAGAGCCTCCGAATTGTGAGGATCCATATAACGCAGGAAGTAAGCCGAAGAACCCGCGAAGCCAGGCATTGTCGAAAGCTCGATCTGGTTGCCCTCCCACTGCCAATCCTTCACGCGTGCCAAAGGTGGCTCACCCTGCTCGGTAGGACCGAAGTTCTCGATTGGTGGCAACTCCAAAGGAAGTGCGCTCTCGGGCAATGGATAGGCTGTGTCGCCCTTATAATATACGGGGAATGGCTCTCCCCAATAACGCTGACGTGAGAAGATAGCATCGCGCAAGCGGTAGTTGATGAGCTTCTTACCCAAACCACGCTTCTCGACCTCCTCGAACATGGCTGGGATAGCCTCCGTAACGTCCATGCCTGTCAGGAAGCCTGAGTTGATCATCTTGCCCGACTTGGCATCGTATGACTCCTGCTCGATATTGCCACCCTCGACTACGGGCACGATATCCAGACCGAAGTGACGCGCAAAGGCGTAGTCGCGCGAGTCGTGTGCAGGTACAGCCATAATAGCTCCTGTACCGTAGCCTGCCAACACATAATCCGAGATATAGATTGGAATAGCCTTGCCTGTGAATGGGTTGATGGCATATGAGCCTGTCTGGACTCCACTCACGCGGCGAGTCTCGGCGATACGCTCACGCTCCGAACGCTTCTTCGACTGAGCGATATACTCCTCGACCTGAGCCTTCTGCTCTGGTGTGGTAAGCTCCTCCACCCACTCGTGCTCAGGGGCGATAACCATGAATGTCACACCGAAGATGGTGTCGGGACGTGTGGTGAAGATCTCCAACTTACGCTCCGAATCCTTCACATCGAAGAATACCTGCGCACCCACCGAACGTCCGATCCAGTTGCGCTGGATCTCTTTTAAAGAGTCGCTCCACTCCAATGTCTCCAGACCATCCAACATACGCTGGGCATAGGCTGTAACACGCAGACTCCACTGCTTCATGCGCTTCTGCTCCACAGGGAAGCCACCGCGCACCGACAAGCCATCCTTAACCTCATCGTTAGCCAACACTGTACCCAACTCGGCACACCAGTTTACCATCGTGTCGGCACGATAAGCCAAGCGATAGTTCTGCAAAACCTGCTCCTTCTCCTCCTCGCTGTATGCGTTCCACTGCTCGGCAGTGAATGTCATAAGTGTGGTGCAAGCCACATCCAAGCCCTCGGTACCTTTCTGAGAGAAGTGTGCAACGAGCTTCTCGATGGGCTCAGCCTTCTGCGAGAGGTTGCAGTAGAAGTGGTCGTACATCTTCAGGAATGCCCACTGAGTCCACTTATAATACTCAGGCTCGCAGGTGCGCACCTCACGATCCCAATCGTAGCAGAAGCCGATCTTGTCCATCTGCTCGCGGTAGCGATTGATGTTCTGCTCGGTGGTTACGGCAGGGTGCTGACCTGTCTGGATAGCATACTGCTCGGCTGGCAAACCGAAGGCGTCATAACCCATAGGGTGCAAGACATTGAAGCCACGCAGACGCTTATATCGTGAGTAGATATCCGATGCGATATATCCCAGCGGGTGACCTACGTGCAGACCTGCTCCCGATGGATAAGGGAACATATCGAGTACATAATACTTGGGGCGAGAGTTGTCCACCTCCACATGGTAAGTTTTGCGATCGTTCCAGAGTTTATGCCACTTGGATTCGATCTCTTTGAAATTGTATTCCATTTTTATTGTTGTTTTTTTTTTGAATATTTTGCTTCTAACTTGCAAATATACATATATTAATTCAAAATTCACCCGTAACGGGTGTTTTATTAATTTTCTCGCTGAAGAAAGTTGTCTGTTGTGCGTCAGTCTGATCTAGGCAGAAGCATTTTTGCACCCGTTACGGGTGTTTTATGAGAGGGAAGCAAACCTTGCTAAAATAAGTTGGGCGTTAGCCCCAAACTCGGCAGAAGCATTGGTGGAAGCAGAGTGGGAGAGGAAATTTACGGCAAGCGTAGCTTGTAAAATGAAGACCTTTTGATTGTTTCAAAAGTGCGAAGCATTCATT